>NZ_JBSQIC010000104.1:0-11992 GCF_055108615.1 Tangfeifania sp.
GCCCATTTTATATACTGTTTCCAGTCGTAATCGGTAACATCGTGGCCGCCGGTGCGAATGTGGTAAGCTACCGTATTCTGAATTGGTTGGTTTACCGCAGGCATTTCTTTTGACGGAATTCCTTCTTCACCGTACAGTTCATAAACCGGTGTGGCATAAAAGGCCGAAAGAAATTCGCCCCGTGGGTCAGCCCACTGATCCTCTTCGGCACTGGCCACATACACCGGCCGCGGAGCAATTAAAGCCAACAGTTCATGCTGATCGGCCGGAAGTGCTTCTTCATTTTTATTATAGCTTCTGAAATTCTTACAGAACCAGTGCGGAAAACTGTTATTGATTCGCGCTACGGTTTCACCAAATTGCCGTTTGGACAGCGCAGCGCCACCGCAACCCGAGTTGTTTGAGATAACTGCTGCAAAACGCTCGTCGGTAACACCGGCCCACAACGAAGCTTTTCCTAACCGTGAATGGCCAAAAACAACCACCTTGTTTTCGTTCACCTCCGCATCTTCTTCAAAATAATCCATTGCACGGCTCAATCCCCACGCCCAGGCAGCAATCGAGCCCCATTCATCGGCAGCAGGACGCTGTTGCGCATCCACATAAAAAAACGGGTGAATTCCATCACTGAAATCATCTTTATCGGGATCCACTTCGCCATAATAAATGGTGGCCAGTCCAAATCCTGCATCAATTATTTCATTTACCGCCCAGCGGTTCACCCTTACGCCGCGCGATTGCTCGGTTAACTGGTTGTTAATAATCCCAAACGAAGGGTTATCGCGCGCCCAGGCATCGGAAATGATAACATTTACATCGTTGGTAATGGTATGATTTCCGTAAAAATTATATCCCAGGAATACCGGTGCATTTTCCACATTTTTTGGCAGATAAATCAGGATATTAAAATGCAGCAAGCGGCCATTTTTTTTGAAAACAAGATCAACCTGTTTTCGCTTTGCCTTTCCGCCGAGTGCATTATCGCTTTGTTCCACAATTTTCCATGATGAAATTCCGAGTTCACCGGGAACCCTGCCATACACATTCCGGGTGAAAAATTCGAGTAACTCCGGTCGTCCCTTTTTTTCCCATCTACGTTGGTTTCTGATTTTTCTGCCGTTGAACATTCGCAATGGGTCAGGAACATCAAATTCAGGCACCTTGCTTTCATCGTAGTTGGGTTCGAATTCAACCCTTAATAATTGCCCGGATGAAAAATGGGCGCTTACAAAAAATGCTATTAAGAATACTATTTTTTTCATCGTTAATTGATTTCAATTAAACAGGTTAATTCTTTCAAAACGGAAAAAAGGAAACATAGTTGCTGCATCAATATTTCTGCAATAAACTCAGCAGTTTACGATCGAGTTTGTACCCGTACCAATCTTCGTAATCCACGTCTTTTCTTCCCGAGTTCAGCAAACCGAAAGTTCCTTTAAATTCCCACAGTCCCCAGCCGATTTGGTTTTCGGTTAAAACACCCAACACATCTTCAAACCAGGCCAAAAACACATCGTGCGGTGTTTGGTTGTAGCAACCGCATTCGCCGCAATGGACACCCACACCTTGTTTCACGGCATCAATCCAGGGGGCATAAAAGTCTTCAATGCTCTTCCGGTTGAATTTTTGCCCGTCGATAACTCCCGGCCAAACCACTTCGGGTGAATCATCGGGGTTTTCAAACACCCACGAAGCCCGGTAATGCGATATATAATGCGGATAATACCCACGGCAACTCTGTCCCACATCGAGATCGAAAATCTCCGGGATGACATCGCTTCCCACGTTGTTTCCGTCGGCAACAATTATGCGTTCAGGATTGTGTTTATGAATTACGTCCATGCAGTTTACTACTACTTCGCGGTACAAATCGCCCGGAACCGGGCCGCGCCGTGAAAACTGGTCATTCATGTCCTCGCGGGTGCAGGGTTCGTTTACCAGGTCGAAACTAATTTGATCGCGTGTTTTTGAAGCAAAAGTTTTGGCCCACATTTCCCAGTGCGCATAAAAAGCCTCCTGCGCTTCATTGTCCTGCCACAGGTTATAAGGTTCGTTAAACCCTGCATTCACACAAAAGCCGGGGGCACGGTGCAAATCGAGGCTCACGTGCAATCCGTATTTATTGGCCCGCTCAACCAGGTTGTAAACTTCTTCAACCACTTTTTCATCAAAATTCAATACTTCCTCCGGGGTAATATTTTTTGAAGGGTCGAATTTCACATACCTGGGATAAGCCATGGGAATACGCACAAAATCAAAACCCCAGTCCGACATCCACTTAAACTCCTCGTCGGTTGTTTGCCCGCGGTTATGTGAACGCTGTGGCGAAAAATAATCGAGCAGGTTAAAGCCCCTCCAGCGGGGTAAACTGTTTTGTGGAGGTTTAAAAAAACTATTTCCGGCGGCATTTGCCGCGATTCCGATTCCGGCAGTAGCCATGCCGGTTGTCTTGATAAAATTTCTTCGCTTCATTATTAATCAGGTTTACTGGTATTCGTTAAAGATACAATTTGGGAGGGAAAGGGCAATAAGGAAATGAAAAAATTACCCCCGGCATTAATGAGGGATTAGTCATTCCGTCATTGCACCTAAATCTTTCTTACTATAACTTATTCTTCAGAAAGCAATTGCTGAGCAGCCAGAACCAAAAACATGTAATGCGATGATCCTCCGCCCATCACGTATTCTACTTGTTGCCACAGGTACGGAAACTCCAGCAATTCGGGAAAATCAGGCCGGATAAGTGCCGTGCCAGAAATTACCCCACCAGGGATATATGACCAGTCGGCCCGGTTCAGTCCGTAACCAACCGTGGCAGAGCGGGCTCCAATTCCCGATGCAAACGAGGAGGTATTCGACCCCGGATGGCAACCCAAAATAAAATTCAAAGCGTTGTAAATATATTTTGGCTCGAAAATATCAGGATATGCCGTGTACAGAAAATAATGGTTGAACCCGAATGACTGAATATTCCAACCAGCTCCCCAAATATGCGGACGATAAGGAATTCCGTAAGGCGTTTCATTTCCCTGCTTTTCAATCTGGCCGCTTAATTCAACCATGGCTTCCCGGATTTCTTTTGTGAATTCCGGATCATTTATCTTTTTCTCGGCACGGCCAATAATCCATCCAATTTGCCCTATACTACGTTTAATAAACGATGTTTCGGAGAGCAAATACGTTTTGTATTTATCATTTTCTGTTGTAAGATATAATTCAACAGCTGCATGTATTTTCGCTGATTTGGAGCGTTGGCTTACTTCCGTTACTTTATACAGTTCTTCTGCACACTCCAAAGCCTGCCTGCTTAAAGTATCGTTAAAATTTTTCAGCACACGTGATGCGGCTGCCAGTTGCGCAGCAGTGGTTAACTCCCGCCTGGGGTTATCTTCTGTAAATACCCAACGGTCATCTTCGTTTCCAATTTCATTATCGGTCATTGCAGCGGCATCTCCCAGCATAACGTATTGCCGCAAATCGTTGCAAATTATTCCCCGGTACAACCGGCCCAATGCTTTGTAACCACCAACCACAGAAAGTGCCCCATTTTCAATTTGCTGCAGCAGGTCTGGTTTACCGTCCGGTTGGTGTATTTCGGTTATTCGCGAATGCTGATCAATGGATGTAACATCATAATCGATATCGAATGCTTCGTAGGCAAGCGTTAAGATATAGGTTTCCCCGGCCTGTGACTCCACCCTGAGGTCGAAATCGCCGGCATCGTGCCACCCGCCAATATTCAGGCCCGGAACAACCTCTCCGGAACTGTAGCTTGTAAGGGTTGATGGTCCCTGTGAATAGCCGTCAATGTGGTTAAAATCAACAGGAGCCATACGTGCATCATCCAAGTGACATGCATCATGCCACACCCTGTATTTCTCATTCACGCGCATGTGGCACATTTGCACGGGCAGAAAGTATTCTAAAACCGGTTGCCAAACACCCCTATCGTAGATATCTTCTGCAATACGAAAAACAGATGAAACTGAATTTCCGCAGTGTACCTGATAAAGCCCCGGGTCTTTAATTTCGGAGAAATCGAATTTCAGGTAGTTGTAGCGCAAAAATTGTCCCCATTCATCAGCTTCCCGGGTTAAAACTTCCTGTTCTCCTTCATCTGTAATCTTGTAAAGTGCTGGGTTATCACGTTTAGTTTCCCTGTTGTCCAGTTCAATTACTGCTACTTTTTTCTGGTTGGTATGATACCCCACCTGAGAAGTTTGAACAACGGGTTCATACAGCCAGTCGTTAACGACATTGGGAGTAATTACCCATTTGATGGCTTCGCTGGTTTTGCCGGCAGGAATTTCACTTCTGACCACAAACCAACCGTTGTTGTGGTTCATGCGTCCGTCGTATAACTTTAGTTCGGCCGATTGAGATTCAATTGTAAACTTATTTAAGGGGTCATCCGGGCGAACCACAAAACGGTTACCGGTTGCATAAGGTTCAGAAACTATGTCGTCGGCAATTATCGGACTGTACCCCTGACCAGCCAATTGGTCGGCAGATGCTTTTCCTTCCGGGTTGAAATCACCGGGGTGCGCGTGGTTCGATGGTTCTTCGCGTGTTGGTCCGTTTGGTTGCAGGGGGAAAATACCAGATTGATTATCCATTATCCAGGGCTTGCCAAATAGTGCCCCGGGGAATAGTTCCAGGTTAAAACCAACCTTACCGATAAATTGCTGTGGTATGGGCTTCTCCAAATCAACCGTAACAACAACGCTTTCACCCATTCCTTTTACCGTCACAGTATAATCAAATACCAGGTCAGGGTAAATCATTGGATTGAAACCGGTCATGTGCCTTGATGAGTCGGGAAAACTCATGAAAGCTGTAATTGTATTGCTTTCAGGATCAACTTTTCGATCCCGCTGTTTGGGTACCGGTTGCCACTGGCCGGGGGTTGGTTCCAGCCGGATGTCGCCGTTGGTGGCCACCCGGTTGCCATGCATAATAAGTGAAACACCTCCCTGATGGCCTTCCGGGTAAATATCATCAAAAGCCATAATATTCACTCCTTCATTTTGAAAATAGCCGGACGGAATAAGTTTGAATTCCTGGGAATGCGCAGAATTATTGAACAATAATCCAATGCCGAAGAAAATAGAAATTAGTCGATTCATAATTTTTAAATTGTAAATTTTACAATAAAAGTAAAAAGATATCTTAAATACGCTGCGCCTGGAGATATCTTTTATCATTGGTGTCCGGTAAAAATTAAGGAAATTCCTGGTTGATTTTCTGCATTAGAAAAACAAATGGCTTTGTTCTTATAATATGAAACCTATATCTTAATCAAATTTCCACAACTTATTTTAGTAAAAATAAACGAATTACATTTTCATCATGTAGTAAACATCCACGCCCAAAGAACGTGGCATTGGGATAACCCTAACAGGGATAAAATACGAACTGCAAACGTAGATACTTAGTGATATTTTGTGCCTGCCTTGTCGGCAGACAGGCTTTTGAGTTTTAGTGGCAATATATTTACAAGCAAAGCCATAGCTCAGGCTATAATTGATAATCCAAAAGAAAGTAGAAAAGAATTTTTACTTGAGCAATTTATTAAAGCTGGCAATAAATCATCTAATGTCAATAAATACCAGTTCTGGCAACATGATAACCATCCAATTGAATTGTGGAGCAACAAGGTTATCGATGAAAAGATAAACTACCTGCCCGTCCGGTCAGGCGGGCATCCATCAAAACCCGGTTGAAGAAGGATTGGTTTTCAGAGCCGAAGATTATTTATATAGTAGCGCTGCTGATTATGCAGGAGAGAAAGGAATTTTAGATGGAGTTATTGTTATTAAGTAGCACCACGCGATGCAATCGCGCGGCAGCGGGGATTACCTGGTGGGACAGGCCTGCCCGAATGAATCAATCAGGCGGGCTAAACCCTCGTCTCCATTGCACTCAAACGAGGGTAGCAGGAATCTTCTCTCTTTATTGTAATTTGCAGCAACGATGGATAAAATACTGTTACGTTATGTACATTTTGCGAAACCGAGAAAATTTACGATTTTTACAATAAAAATGACTATGAAAACAATAGATATCATAAAAAATCGATTGATTGACAGGATAATGGTTACAAATAATGAGCAGTTGCTCAACGCGATTGACAACATATTCAATTCAACTCAAACAGACGACAAACTTACTCTGGATTCTCATCAAATTGAAATGCTTATGATGAGTGAAAATGATATTAAACAAGGAAATCTTATATCAGAAACTGATTTGAGAAAGGCAGACTCTAAATGGATGGACTGACAATATTTTGGACTCAAACTGCAAAGCTGCAGAGAAATCATATCTTTGATTATTGGAACAACCGCAATAAGAGTAAAAACTATTCAAAAAAACTTAACCTGGCGATTAGAGAAAGAATTGAATTACTCAAATTTCATCCTGAGATGGGTAAGAGTTCAGATTTTGGAGAAACAAGAGCGACTACAATGGGACATTACAGTATCCTTTATAAAATTGACCGACCAAGAATTATTATAACGGGATTTTGGGATAACAGACAGGATCCGAAAAAGCTTCTAAAATTTCTAAAAGATTAGCTTTTAAGGAAGATTCACGAGAAGATGTTGATAATGCTTATTAAGAGTTTACAATGAGATGAAAAAAGTAACCTTTTCTCACAGCACATCAGGCGGCAGCGGGGTACCAACCCCGCAATCTGGCAAAAGGCTGTGAATGGGTAAATAATACCGATTAGCAATTGAATTGAGCCTTAAATTCGTTTCACTCTTTAAAACTCTTTAATTGTCTATCGGCATTAATCCCGAGGCCTCGGGATAATTTCAAACTTCACTTAAGTCTCAGTTTGAAAAACAATTGGTATAATACCCTTTCCCCTAATAAAATCTCATGGAAAAGAATTTTTTGCTAATTTCGGAATTGCTGGATCAGTATTGGCACGTATAATTTCTGAATGCTATTTTGTATATTTGCAAAAAAAGAAACGATGACAACGGTAATTATAGATACACAAAGCAAAGAAGCCAAACGATTGGTTGATTACTTGAAAACTATCAGTTATGTTAAGGTAGTTGAGGAAAGCCAGAAAGATGCTTTAAAATATGATCCCGACTTTGTTGACAAAATAAAAACGAGGGAAAAACAGGCTTCGGTTAAACTTGATGTGGATAATTTATGGAAATAGAGTTTATCAAGGTTTTCAACTAACCAATATCAATTCCAACCGGGCAACCCAGTTGGACCCCATTGGGAAAAGATAGCTCTATCCGGCCATAACTTTCGTTTCCAACAGTTGTCGTTCTGCCTCCGGAAACTTCAACAGGAATAAATGTATCGAAAACTTCTTTGTTGCGTCCAGCCAAGAGCCCCTTTTCCTTCTTGTACTGTCGGTACCAGTAGCTGAATGTTTTTACCGAGAGTTTTTCACGGGAACAAAACTTACCCTGGGATAATCCGCTTTCCTGCCATAACTCAATAGCCAGGTACATCTCTTCTTTGCTATACTTTTGATTTTTTCGCATGGCGCGAAGTTAGGGGCCAGCGGGTTAGCTGGCAAGACGAGGTTGGTAGACGGGATACCCCCGAAGCTCTGCTTCGTTTGGAAAAATATTCTCCTTGCTTATACCTCGTCAGCTCTGCTGCGAGGTAGTTCATTTTACTTTTTTAAGTATTAGCTAAAAAAAATTCCTTTGATTCTGAAAAATTATCATCTTCACCCAATTCATGTTATGGTTTTTCAGGGAAAATGATTCTTCTCCGACTTCTGCCTACAGACTGATAAGAATGGCAACAGGATAAATAATTTAGTTAGTTGAATTATCTATTGATAATTTGGATTTTCTTTCAAAAAAATTCTATAAGATTCAAAAAATGTCGGAGCATCAACAAGAACGATGTTTGGATCAATACGATGCAACTCAGCTACAACCTGTTCGTACCATTCCGGACTTTTAAGTATATTTCGGAACCAGTGAAATGGTATTTGTCTTGCCTCTACACGCTCAGCCACGCGAGCTGCAGCTATTTTTGGATCAGAATCATTAATATCAGCATCAGAGCGCAAAACAGGCATATTATTATAAAGCTTTGTTAATGGAATTTTTTGTGGAACGATTCCATTTGGGCTAAATTCCCTGTATGCATCTAATCCATTATTATTTAACCCCTTAGCATAACCATCTATTATAAAACCAGTAACAGTTAGCCCCCATTGTTTGTAATAAGGTTTGCAATGTGTTGCCCACTCCTTTGTTGCATCGGCTAGCCCAGACAAGCGCGGTACTTGAAGCTCACCGGGATTCAGATAACCTGCACCATTATCGGCTGCTACAAAATAATCATTTTCCGTAGCCGTTTCACGCCGGTATTCCCATGCCATAGGTACCCTCTCAGAAAGCACTGGGCTAATACTCCACATCATCGGCACTTTACCACGTGCGGGGTTGTCCCAAATTGAAGGTGTTGTTTGCGAAAGCCATGAAGATGCATCGTAGTCACCAACATAAAAAATTACCATTTGCTTTTTTCCAAGTGATAATTTGCCATTGGCATCAAGATAGCCTTTTTTCTGAAGCTCCTTTTTTGTCGTCCATTTCTGAGGATATTCATCTTGCAAGGGGTAGTGTTGCCAGAAAGATGCATTTGCCAATGCTCCGTAACCAATAGCGTCAGCGTCCTTAAAAGCATTATAAGAGCCTATTACTCGTGAATATTCCCATTCGGCCGGAACATCTTCATGGATTCCCCCGGCATGTTTCGTGTATTTAAACGCCCATGGTGGAAATCCACCCAAATAAGCGAATTTTTTTCCATTCCCGTTTTGTTTATATGACAGTAACAATATTTCTTCCAATATTTTGCGGTCAGCGCCTATCTGTTGTTTTGGGTCATCAGTCGCACGTTCATCACCCCATGGACTGAGATCAAAAAAAATAGATTTTTTAGACACGAAAAAGTCATGGTTCGACAAAGTGTGATGATTAACAACTGTGGCTGTTGGATTCCTAAGCCATTCCTGATCAATGTAATAAGCTCCATAATTAGTATTAAGCTTGCCCTTTTTAAGAAAATGCTCTATAATCCAGCGATATGCATCAATTTTAGGCGAACCACTAGAGGCATATTCCGTTCCTGGGACTTTTCCATGACCAGTGAAAATTGATGATCCATCTTTGTTAAGCAACCATGTTTTTACAGGTATCTTTGGACCATTAAGTATTAATTTAGAATAAAGGGAAGATGGAGATAAATCATAACGGATTGCAATAAGATCATTGACACCTGCAATAGATGAAGCAAGATTGCTCGTAGCTGCCACATTCGGATCATAAACCACTGCCCCTTTTATATCATTTTTAAATTCATTCACAAGTGCTACAATATCAGAAATCGGTTTCACATTTGCCTTACTCAACCACTTTCCATAATTTCTGTATTTATTCCACCAATAATAATCAATATTAACTCCATTACTTTCAACGTAATACAAATACAGTTGTGGTTTTTCACGATTAACAATGCCTTGCAAGGTAGCTGCCATATGAACATAATCCCAAATTTTACGTGCATCTTCCGGATTATTCGGGTTCAAACCGTTCAGAAAGTCCATATCAAAAGTAACAACTGCTCCTTCTACGAATTGGGGTTTTGTAGTTTCTGAAAGGATATTTGGTACATCTTGTCCTTTGACAGATGACGACAAGATTAAAAAACTTACAAATAAAATACTCGCAACTAAGTTATTATAGCTTGATATTTTTTTCATTTTATATTTAACTTAAAAGTTTAAATTGATTTTTTTGCCGGTTTTAATTCCAGAAATAAGACAAAAGCTATCTAATCGTGGCCAATTTAGTTTAACTCCAGTCAAAAATATTATTTATCATTTTTCCGCTTTGTTTAATATCCAACAGGTTTTATAACCAAACGAAGGCATTTCAGAAGAATAAAAACCCAATTCTTATCCATATCTATATTCCTCACAAGGTAACAATAGTTTTGATCCATTAAAATATTTTAATCAAAGCTTATAGGTTCACCTTGAGGAAATCCTAAACGCCGAGTTACCTTTTTACTTGACTGTCCCCCAGCAATGGGATAACTGTTATCCAGCATTCCACCACCTATTTCCCAGTTACCATGCACAACACATTTACAAAAGGATATATTTCCTACTTTGCCCACCTTCGCTGATCCCTTTGGTTCAGTATTGAAACCATAAAAAAATGAGTGCCCTTCATCAAATGTCTTATTATCGCTAATAGTGAAAGATGATTTAGGTCCACCTAAGCCACCTATGAGGTCTGTATCAGTTCCAGTATCTAGGACTGACCAACTCTCTTTAGGAGCCTTAACACTTTGAATATGCATTCCTGTTTTATTCGGATATATATTAGCAAACAGGTCTCTTTTCCATTCAATAGAATTGGGTACTTTAGTTATCAATACTCCATGAATTAAAGCCCAAAAGGTATTAACAGGCAAAGTTGGATTACCTTGTGGGTTAAATACCTGATATGTGCGATCCCAATACGGTTTATCGTCATAAAAGGTATAGCCTAGTTTCAGATAAACAGGATATCTGATGTTGTTGTAAAACAATAGATTTGCCTGACACCTGTCTCCATCGTACGTTCCATCCGCATCAACACCTTTCGTTATAGGGGCCAGATAATTTATTTTCAAATCACCATCATGCGACTCAAATTCCAATGGGGGATTCATTTGCTCAAATGATTGTTTATTGTTCATTATCCCTGAACAGCAGGTCCACCAAGGAATATGTCCTGTTCCTCCGGTCCCCAGATTTAAATTCGCTTCATTTATAGTATACCAGTTGCTAATCCCCTTTTCAACAGGAGTTTTGTCATCATCATTTTCTTTAACATAGGAAGGGATTTCAAAATGTTCGGCACCCATGTAACTTTCTGGCCATTGCCCGTCACCATCCTCAGCAACAACTAAAAAATTTACAACTCGCCCATCCATCCTCGTTTTCAGATTGAAATCCAGATTACTTCCGTTGGCATTGTTTAGTAACCATAATCCATTCATTTTACCATAGTAACCGGTTTGATCCACCCAAGCCATGTAATAATTATTTACAAAAATGAGGTCATTGGCATTTGGCCCCTCATAATTATCAAATCCCAGACCATCAATAGCTTCCATAACTAATTTGTTTATGTGCTTATCACTAGCTGAGCTCTTATTAATTATTAAAGGCATTCCGCTTAGTGGTTTGTCAATTAGAAAGATAATTTTTTCTACTTCGACCTCAGCATTTCCTAAGTACCATATTCGGGCTTCTACATCGTTTATTTCGTTTTTTGTTAAGCTTGCATGCAATACAAAATTTTGAAATTCATCACTGTTTCTAAAATAATTTCGCTCAATGGTTTGCTCACTAATTACCCTGTTTTCAATGAGATCATACAACTCAATTCGCATTATTTTATCCCAAACTCCATAACTATTATCCTCAACCTTCATCCGAAAAACAGTTCTTAAACTTGCAGGTCCAAGATGATCTAAATAGGCACCTTTTACTAAAAAACCACCGTTTCCTCTTTGTTGATTATCGAAATTTGCATCGTTTTTAACCGCCCAACCTATACTGGTAGGATAACCAGTATCATGCTCCAACCCTCTTGCATCAATTTCTATATAGTCCGACTCCGATAAGAAAGGCACTTTAGCTCCATTAATCTCACATGTATCAACCTGCCATGGTCCGAAATAAAAATCTTGCGCTTTAACTGAAACCTGGAAAAAATGGATTAAGATAATTGATAACAACAATCTCATAATAGATTTACTATTTCTTTTTTTATACATTGAACTACTTTTATGTTTCATACAACATTTAATTAATTCTTTACAACCTTTTATTTTTGTAACTACTCAGGTCTTAATGCTTAAAACTTTTTAGTGGGAGCAAAATCATTTTTACAGGTAGCAACATTGATGGCAAACCGTATAGATTCGGATGGAT
>NZ_JBSQIC010000105.1:0-10445 GCF_055108615.1 Tangfeifania sp.
CGCTTTAAACGGATTCAAAAATTAGCAATAAATTATTCCTGATTTAGAAAAATTGTCTGTTCACGGTCTGGCCCAACTGAGGCAATCGAAACCGGAATTTTCATTTCGTCCTCTATAAAACTGATGTAATTATTCAGTTCTTCGGGGAATTCGTTTTGTGATTTAATTTTTGTAAGGTCGGTTTCCCATCCGGGAAGTTCTACATAAACCGGATTTACAGCGTCAGTTAATTCAAATGGAAAATGTTCCACCACCTCGCCGTCAATTTCATAACCCACGCAAACTTTTACAGTGTCGAAACTATCGAGCACATCGGCTTTCATCATTATTAGTTCGGTAACTCCGTTAAGCATTGTTGCGTATTTCAGGGCAACAAGGTCGAGCCACCCGCAGCGGCGCGGCCGTCCGGTTGTTGAACCGTATTCGTGACCTGCATCGCGCAGTTTCTGGCCGGTTTTTTCATGCAGTTCGGTGGGGAAGGGACCCATTCCCACGCGGGTGCAGTAGGCTTTAAAAATGCCAAACACATTGCCCACTTTTTGAGGGGCAATTCCAAGCCCGGTGCATGCGCCGGCACAAATTGTATTTGAACTGGTTACAAACGGATAAGAACCGAAGTCGATGTCGAGCAGCGTTCCCTGTGCGCCTTCAGCCAGGATGGATTTATTTTTATTTATCAGTTCGTTGATAAAATGTTCGCTGTCAATAATCTGGAAAGACTTAATCAATTCGATGGCTTCCATCCAGTCTTGCTGACAATCTTCCAGAATCTTTTCATAATCGTATTTATAGAATTCCTTAAGCAGAATTTTGTGATTTTCTGTACGTGAATTGTATTTCTCATCAAAGTTGTGAATCAAATCGCCTACCCGTAAACCTTCACGCCCAACTTTGTCTTTGTAGGTCGGGCCAATTCCTTTGAGTGTGGAGCCAATTTTGGTTTTTCCTTTTTTCTCTTCCGAAGCGGCATCGATAATCCGATGGGTGGGAAGAATTAAATGGGCTTTTTTTGAAATGTAGAGATTTTTACTGAGGTCGAGTCCCAGTTTTTTCAATGCGTCAATCTCCTTTTTAAAAACAATCGGATCGATTACAACTCCATTCCCAATGATGTTTATTTTATTCTCTCTGAAAATTCCTGAAGGAATGGTGTGTAATACTTGTTTTATGTTGTTGAATTCCAGTGTGTGGCCGGCATTCGGACCTCCCTGGAAACGGGTAATGACATCATACTTCGGAGTCAATACATCAACTACTTTTCCTTTACCTTCGTCGCCCCATTGCAGGCCCAGTAATACATCTACACTCATGTTTTTTATTTTGATTTACAAACGAAACCGTGAAAACGTCATCCGTAAGGAATCGTTTTCACGGCTAATATTTTCAGGCATTAAAATTACAAATATTTTAATACGGAAGCATAAAAAAATCCTTCCATCGGGAAGGATTTTATTTATTATTAAACAAATGTTTTCGAATTATTCTTCTTTATTCATCGATTGCCCGTAAATATAAAGTGTGTGGTGCGATAGTTTGAAATTATTTTTTAAACAGGCATCTTCAATAATTTCCCGAATTCGGGGGTCGTAAAACTCCACCACTTTCCCGTTTGAAGTGTCGATTAAATGGTCGTGTTGCATGGTGGCAAAAGCTTTTTCAAACTGTGCTATGTTTTTTCCAAACTGATGTTTTACAACCAGTTTGCACTCGAGTAGCAAATCGATTGTGTTGTATAAAGTGGCTCGGCTCACCCGGTATTTCTTGTTCTTCATCGAAATATAGAGCGATTCGATGTCAAAATGCTCTTCACGAGAATAAATTTCATCAAGAATTGCAAATCTCTCCGGAGTTTTTCGATGGCCGTTTTTCTCCAGGTATTCTGTAAACATGTTTCTTACGGTCTCCCTGGTTTTGTGGCTATTCATATTTAAACTAATTTTAAATAGGATTCAAAAATAGAAATTTTTTTTGATTTTTTAGACTAAATAAAAATTAATCGTTGAGGTTTTCGTCACGTGAAACGCGGTCGATTCCCCTGATTTTTTTCAGCTGTAAAATGAGTTCGTTTAAGTCGTCGGCATTGTGGATGTAGATAAAAACATCGCCTTCGAAAACGCCGTCGTGTGTGTCGAATTGAACAGAGCGCATGTTTATGCTGTGTTGTTTTGAAATTACATTGGTTACCTCGTTAACAATGCCCACTCTGTCGAATCCTTCGAGGCGGAGTCGGGTCAGGTACGATTGTTTTTTGAAGCGTGTCCATTCGGCAGCAATTATGTTGTCGCCATGGCTCGACAAAAACTTTTCAACCTCCTTGCAACCCCTTTTATGGATAACAACATGGTCGTCGGTACTCAGGTAACCAACCACTTCGTCGCCGGGGATTGGATTACAGCATTTGGCCAGCGAATAGGTAATGTTGTCCTGGGCTTCCTTAAGCACAAAAGGTTTTTGCTTATCAATTTTTTTCCCGTTCTTTTTCGGGTTTTTTTCTTCAACCGGTTCGGCCTTTTCTTCTTTATTTTTCCGGTTAAAAGTAATGTTCCAGTATTTTACCAGTTTGTTGGGTGATTTTTTTTCCAGTATTTCGTTTAAATTTTTGAGTTCCAAAAAACCCATTCCCACTTCAGAATAGAGTTGTTCTTTATTGTTGAGATTATAATGCGCAATAATTTTTTTGAGGTTATTGGATGTTAACGGGGCTTTCGTTTTTTTTACTGCTTCATCAACAATTTCTTTTCCTTTTTCAATGTGTTTTTTCTTTTCGAGTTTAAAAACACTTTTTATCTTGCTCCGGGCTTTGGCCGTGGTGGCATATTTTAGCCATTCGAGTTTTGGTGATTGTTTTTCAGAGGTAAGAATTTCAACCTGGTCGCCATTTTGCAGCACATGACTGCTGGGTACCAGTTTGAAATTTATTTTGGCACCAATGCATTTGTTGCCCAGTTCGGTGTGGATTTCATAAGCTAAATCTACAACTGTTGCTCCCTGTGGCAACGAAACCATATCGCCTTTTGGCGTAAAAACATTAATTTCGGCTGAATATAAATTGAGTTTGAAATCGTCGAGAAATTCAAAAGCATCGGAATCGGGGTTTCTGATGTGGTCGCGGATTCTTTCAATCCAGGTGTCCAGCTCACTTTCAAAAGTGCTGATATCTTTGTAGCGGTAGTGTGCGGCAAAGCCATATTCCGCAATTTCGTCCATTCGTTCAGTTCTGATTTGTACTTCCACCCACATTCCCTGAGGCCCCATAACGGTAACATGTAACGATTCGTAACCGTTTGCTTTGGGCATGGTAATCCAGTCGCGGATGCGGTCGGGGCGGGGTTTGTAAATGTCGGTAACCAGCGAAAGAACATCGAAACATTGTCGTTTCTCCGATATGCCGGGTTTAGGTTTAATTACAATTCTTACTGCTAAAATGTCGTAAATTTCATTGAAAGTGACCCCCTTTTTTTGCATTTTTTGCCAGATGGAATAGGTTGATTTCAGCCGGTGGGTAACATTGCTATCAATATTTTCTTCTTCAAGTTTCTCATTAATGGGACGAATAAACTCGTTTACCAGGTAGTTGCGTTTTTCTTCCTGGTTGTGGAGCATGTATAAAATTCGGTTGTATTCCTCGGGGTGTTTGTGTTTGAAACTAAGCTCTTCCAGCTCGGTTTTAATGGCGTAAAGCCCGAGCCGGTGCGCCAGCGGAACATACAGGTAAAGTGTTTCGCCTGCAATTTTTATTTTTTTATGCGGGGGCATCGAATCGAGGGTTTGCATGTTGTGCAGGCGGTCGGCAATTTTGATGAGGATAACCCGGATGTCATCAGAAAGGGTCATCAGCATTTTTTTGAGGGTGAGTGCCTGGCGTGAGTCAAAGTCGCCCGAGAGTTTGGTGAGGCCGTCAACAATGCGGGCCACTTTTTCGCCAAACATATTTTCAATGTCGGTAATTGAATATTCGGTGTCTTCGGCCACATCGTGCAAAATAGCAGCCGAAATAGAAGTGGCCCCTAGCCCTAAATCGACAGCTACAATTTTGGCAACGGCAATGGGATGAATAATGTACGGTTCGCCCGATTTTCGTTTAATGCCATCGTGCGCAGCATTTGCAAAACGAAATGCTTTTTCAATTCGTGCAAGCCGTTCTTCGTCGAATTTATGACGAATAGCATTCAGGAAATCCTGGTAACGGTCTTCAATCTGTCGTATTTCCGCTTTTGTAAAGTGTTGCACTTTGTTTTCCCTCTCCTAATAATTCAATTTTCCGCTCAATAATCAAGCCCTAAAAGTCCTTATTTTTTTAAATTCTACCAAAACAATGCCAATTAAAAAAGAGGATTATTTTTTGTTTCCAAAAAGCGTATTTTCTACCGTTTCACAAATAATATGTCCGATTAAAAGGTGTATTTCCTGAATGCGGGGAACATTTGTTGACGGAATTTTTATGATGTAGTCAGCAAGTGCCGTCAGTTTACCACCTGTTTCGCCGGTGAGGGCAACGGTTAAAATACCCAGTTCACTTGCCTTTTCAAAGGCTGAAACAATGTTTGGTGAGTTTCCCGACGTGGAAAGCCCGATTAAAACATCGCCTTTTTGGCAGAATGCCTCGATATAGCGGGCATACACTTTTGTGAAATTATAATCGTTTGAAACAGCCGTAACAAACGAAGGATTGACATGGCAGGCTTCTGCAGGAATCGGTGCCCGGTCGATATTGAATTTTCCTGACAATTCAGCTGCCAGGTGTTGAGCTTCGGCGGCACTTCCACCATTTCCGCAAAATACGGTTTTGTTTCCCCGGCGGTAGGCTTCGGTTATGGTTTCCGAGACTGAATTTATTGTTTTTATTATTGAATAGCTTTTTAGTGTTTTGGTCAAAAGTTCGTTTAGTTCATTAAAACGATTTTTAATATCACTCATGGTTTAGTTCCTTAAACAGTTCATAAATTGTTTCTGTCATTTTATTCCACTCAAAACGCTTTTTTTCCTCGATAATGTTTCGTGAAAAAAGTCCGGCATAGTTGTTTTTAAAAAAATCTTTCAGCGCATTTTTAATCTTAATTTTTTGCGGTGGCACAACGTAGCCTACTTTCCCGTGAGGAATAATTTCTGAAAGCCCGCCAACATCGGTAACAAGCATTGGTTTGTTGAAATGGTAGCCAATTTGTGTAACACCGCTTTGTGTTGCCGATTTATAGGGCTGGGCCACAATATCGGCCGCATTAAAATAATTTTGAACTTCCGGGTTGGGGATGTAACCGGTTTTTAAAATTACCTGTTCCTCTAATTTCAACTCATTAATCAGTTTTAGGTATTTTGCTTCATCGGCATAAAATTCGCCAGCCACGATCAGCTTAATTTTATTTTTTACGAAAAACGAATCGGCAAAAGCTTCCAGGAGCAAATCAAGCCCTTTGTAGTCTCTAATGAAGCCAAAGAACAAAATATACCTGAAATCAGTATCCAGATTAAGCTTTTCAAGGGCTGTTTCGCGGGATTCAATTTCACCATAGTGATCGTAAACAGGATGAGGTGTAAATTTTTTGGGTTTCTTTTTGTCGAAAAGTGTCAGGTCGTTCAACACGCTTTTCGACATGGCAATAAACCCGTCCACATTTTTTATGAAATAATTGCTGAGGAATTTGTCGCCGGGCCTGCTTTCGTGAGGAATGATATTGTCAACAATCGAAATAATTTTTGTGTGGCCATTTTTCCGAACGGTTTTGCAAATAGTGCCCAGGCTCATTCCCATGAAAGGAAGCCAAAACCTGACAATCAGCAAATCGGGTTTCGATTTTTTTATTCTATTCCCCACCTGGAACCAGTTGAAAGGATTTACAGCGTTCACATCGGATGATATAGGGAAGATGAAGCTGCGTTTGTCGTCAGAAAACTGTGTTTTGCCCGGGAAAAGTATTTTGGGGTACTGTAACGAAAATGAAACAATGTTTACCTCGTGCCCCTCTGCAACAAGTTGTTTGGCAAGTCGTTCGTTAAGTGCTGCTATTCCACCTCTCAGCGGATGCGCGGGTCCAAGAATGGTTATTCTCATGTGAAATTTTTTTCGAGTTCCTCGGCCACAAATTTATCAATTGGAAAAGATAATTCAGCTTTCTTCAAATCTTTTATTTTTATCCACCTGAAACTCTGGTTCCCGTTACTCAGTTCTTTAAAATCGAATGGTTTTTCTGAAATTTTAAATTTTACCGGTGGTTTCAAATCGGCCAGGTAATAGATGCTGATGAGTTGCGCGTTTTCATAAAACAAAGCTTTTTGAAAGAAATCGGTAGTGTAAAAATGGCGGATGTTTTCAATTCCCTGGCCGCTGCATTCTTCCCTGATTTCACGCTTCAGACAATCAACGGTTCCTTCGCCGAATTCCAGTCCGCCACCTGGGAATTTTGTCATTTTCATATCCATCTGAAATTCATCGGTAAGCAAAACTTCTTTTTTTTCGTTCAGAATCAATCCGTAAACACGAATTATAAAATTGTTCTGGTTACTCATTTGCAATGATTTTATTTTCAATAAATGAAATTATTTCATCGGTCTGATTTGGCTTAAACCAATTTGTGTCAGTGTCTTTCCTGAACCACGTAAGTTGTTTTCGGGCGTATCTTCTCGAATTCCGTTTAATCAGTTCAACAGCTTTTTCTTTTGAAATTTCTCCGTCGAAATGCGCGAATAACTCACGGTAACCTACCGTGTTCAATGCATTGAGGTGTTTGAATTGGTAAAGTTCACGGGCTTCATCTACGAGTCCATCCGCAACCATTTTATCAACCCTTGCGTTAATTCGGAGGTGAAGTTCCTGCCGGTCGCAGTTTAAGCCGATTTTCAGGATTGAAAACGGACGTTTTTTATTTGGTATGGTCCGGAATGAAGAATAGGGTTTCCCTGTCATCAAACTAATTTCGAGGGCGTGGATAATGCGTGCCGGGTTTTTAAGGTCCACTTTGCTGTAGTAATCCGGATCAACTTTTTTTAGCTGCCTGCGCAAATTTTTTAACCCTTTTTCTTTTAGTTGAGCTTCTAAATTTGCACGCAACTCCGGATCGGCATCGGGCATTTGGTCAATGCCTTTGCAAACCGCATCAATATAAAGCATTGAGCCGCCTGCCATTAAAACGGTGTTGTGTGTCAGGAATAATTTTTCAAGCAGAGCCAGGGCCTCGGTTTCAAACCGGCTGGCGTTGTAGTTGTCGAAAATAGAGTGGGAATGTATAAAGTGGTGTTTCACTGCTTCAAGTTCGGTTTTTGTGGGGGCCGCGGTTCCTGTTTTGAGTTCGCGGAAAACCTGGCGCGAGTCGGCTGAAACAATTTCGGTGTTAAAATGACGGGCAATTTCAATTCCTGCTTTGGTTTTTCCTATTCCAGTAGGGCCGGTAAGTACAATTAAATGTTTTTGTTTCATGCTGTAATATAGGGCAAAATTATTTTTGGCAAAAAAAAGACTGCCCAAAATAAATTGAACAGTCTGTAATAAAATTAGTGCCTTTCCGTACAGGTAATGCAAGATTTAGAAATCTTCCATTTCACCGAAAAGTTCGTCGTAATCTTCAACAACACCAAAATCCATAAAAACCTCTTCTTCCTGAAGTCTGATAGCCTCCTTCGGCTCTGGTTCTTCACCGAGGACCTGTACGGGGGTGTCACCCTGCTTCAGAGTGACAAACGGTTCTTTGAGATTTTTTTCCATAATAATACCAGTTAGTTCTACAAACAATGATCTGTCGTTAAAAAAATCAAAAGTGTATATGAGTTTTTGTCCTTCTGTTTTAAGTAAATCAGCCAGTTTTGTTTTCTGCATTATATAATACACCCCGTTATTGGTTCCCAAATCAAGCATCGATATCTCTTTAAGTTTTTTCCATGATCCATTAGAGATGAAAAATGATGCCAGTTGATAGGTTTCGTATCCCAGGCTTTTTTGGATGACGGAGTGAAAGTCGGAAAACAAATGTTTACCGTCCAGTTCCACTTCCATGTGGAAGTTTTTTGAATCCTGCGAGGTGATTTTAAAATGATAAATCATAGCCTTCAGTAAAATCTTGGTTCAAATTTATAAATGATTTCTTTTTAAATGCAAGTATTTATTTTGGGTATCTGTTCGATAAAATTGATATTGTATGGTTTTAGGCCCGGGTGTTTTTTGACAGGATATCCTCCAAAAAACTGATTTTTAACCAACTTCAGCTTTATTCTTCGTTATTTTTTATTCCCGGCGCATCGATTTTTCAGCTCATTTAAAAAATGTTAAAAAATGCCGGGTGGGGTAAATTCTCGAACAAAAACGTCACCTGTTCGTTAAATTCACCTCAAAACAGGCAAAACACGAAATGTAATTTTCGGCATCTTTTCTTCACTAATACCTGTTAAATTGTTGCAAATTATCTAATTTTACTTTGGAAAATTTGAAAATAAACAGTTTTAAAACTATTTTATAACACGTGAATTTTTGAAAAATATTGTAATTTATTATTTTACAATATTTTTCAAAAATTCTTCAAAAGGTCATCTGCTCTTTTCATCGCCCTGAAGGACGGTGCTGTTTTTAAATAAAAAATATGTTGAAGTAGAACTAACTTGTAAAGAAAAATTATGCGCCAGGTTACTCTTTTTGCTGAAAATATGAGGATTGCACTGCAGTCGGTGAGGAGTAATTTGCTCAGGACCGTGCTTACGGTTTTAATCATTGCCGTGGGCATTACTGCGCTTATCGGGATTTTAACAGCAATTGATTCGATTAAAACTTCCATAACCAAAGAATTTACGTTTATGGGAGCCAACACCTTTACTATTACCAGCCGCGGAATGCGTGTGCAGGTTGGGAATAACAGGTACCGCACAAAAAATCATTCTTATATTTCGTTTTATCAGGCAAAAGCATTTAAAGAACGCTTCGATTTCCCGGCATCCACGGCCATTTCGGTGTATGCTACCGGTAATGCCACAGTAAAATACGGTTCTGAAAAAACAAACCCGAACATTGGCGTGAGGGGAATTGACGACAACTACCTGTTCACGGCCGGTTATGAAATTGATTTGGGAAGGAGCTTTACCGGTTTTGAAATAGAGTCGGGGAGGAGTGTGGTGATTTTGGGAAGTGAGTTGGTGAAGCAGCTTTTTGGCGTTAACGAAAATCCGCTGCAAAAAGTAATAAGTATCGGCAGCGGAAAATATAAAGTAATAGGTACGCTCAAAAGTAAAGGCAGTGGTTTTGGCAGCAGCAACGATTTAATTTGTTTCATTCCATACAGCAATACCCGGAATTATTTTTCGAGACCAAATATGAATTTCGATGTCCAGGTCAAAGTCAGCCAGCCCGAAATTATGGATGTGGCCATTGGGCAGGCTGAAGCTGTTTTTCGCAATGTGCGCGGGCTCGATCCGTTGGATGAAACCGATTTCAATATTGAGAAAAGCGACAACCTGGTAAATATTCTTTTAAACAATATCAAAAACATCACCCTGGTTGCAACTATTATTGGATTTATTACGCTTTTTGGTGCCGCGGTGGGGTTGATGAATATCATGCTGGTGTCGGTTACCGAGCGCACCCGCGAAATTGGAGTACGGAAAGCGATTGGTGCCAAGGCCAGTACAGTGAAACAACAATTCCTGATTGAAGCTGTAATAATCGGCCAGATTGGCGGGGTTTTGGGTATTGTTATTGGAATTTTTATCGGGAACATGGTTTCGGTTATGATCGGCTCAACTTTTATAATTCCCTGGGTGTGGATTATTACCGGCGTGATTCTCTGTTTTGTGGTGGGAGTGGTTTCCGGGTACTATCCGGCGCAAAAAGCTGCGGGGCTCGATCCGATTGAATCGTTGAGGTATGAATAAATTATATCCATCAAAAATATAACAATATGTCATACGTAAAAATTTGGATTCATGCAGTTTGGACGGTCAAAAATCGAAAATCAATTCTTACTTCAGGTATAAGGCAGGATTTATTTGACCATATTCATCAAAATGCTTTGTCGAAACAAATTTTGATGGAAATAGTTGGCGGGCATCATAATCATGTGCATTGTCTATTCCGGCTCAGAAATAATCAAACCATAGAGAAAGTGATGCAATTATTAAAGGGTGAATCTTCTTTTTGGTTTAATAATAGTAATTTTAGCCGTTTTAAATTGAATTGGCAAAAGGAATATTTTGCAGTAAGTGTGAGTGAATCTCAGGTCGGTAAAGTGAAGAATTATATTTTAACGCAGGAAGAACATCATAAAAAGAAATCCTGGGAAGATGAATACAAAGAGTTTATTGAGAAATATGGTTTTGTAGTTTTTAAAGACACAGATTAAACGCTAAAGCCAACAAAAATGGCAGGTTGTTACACACCGGGCTAAAGCCACGGTGTAACAAAAAGGAATTTTATTCTTCCACGGTTTCTCTCATAAGTATTTTTTCAGAAAGTCAGTTGAACAATTGCCTCA
>NZ_JBSQIC010000106.1:0-10332 GCF_055108615.1 Tangfeifania sp.
TGGGATTTATGATTTGAATTTTGGAAATTTATTGTCATCGTCCCATTATGCCCAATAAAACCGGGTGAGTACTCGAAATGACATTGCATAATTGATTTTACACTCGTCCTAAAAGTGCTGTATCAGTAGATCGGTAATACCCCTCAAATTGTCAAACCATTCCGGATTGAGGGGCCACATTTCCACAACTTCCCCATCGATTTCCTCGGCAAACACGCGGGCCTGACTCCTGTCTAAATCGCTTTGAATGTAAATTACTCCGATATCCTCTTTTTCGGCGAAATCCACCAGTGCTGCCATCCGTTGCGGCGTAGGTTCTTTGCCACCGGGTTCCAGCGAGTACTGAACCAGCCCGTATTCGCGCGCGAAGTAGGAAAGACTGGGGTGAAACAGGATAATCTGACGGCCCTCGTATGGTTTTAGCGCCGCTCTGATTTCAGCATCCATCTCATCAACTTTTTGCACAAAACGGTTTAGATTTTCCTGATATTCTTCTTTCTTTTCGGGATTCAGCAACAAAAGTTCTTCGGTAATGTGACCGGCCATTTGCTTTACCAAAGTGGGCGACAACCATGTGTGCGGATTGATTCCTCCGGTGGAACTTTTTTCACCCGACGGAAGATATTCATCAGTAATTAATTCCAGTTCCTCCGAAAGATTCACAACTTTCATATTCCGGTTGGCTTGCTCAATTTTCTCTTTCCAGGAATACTCAAAACCGATGTACCCAATCCGGAACCAGACTTCTGAACGGGCGATATCTCTCAGTTGCGAAGGCACCAGAGTAAAATCGGCAGGGCTGGCACCAGGGGGCAGCAAAACGTTAATTTTAAAATCGTTCCCGGCAATTTGTTCCACAAAAGTTTTTATGGGTAAAATGCTAACTGTTACTACGGGCTTTTCGTCGTCTTCATTTTTATTTTTTTGTAAACCACACGCAAAAAGCATTGCAGTTAAAAAAATTACCAGTGTTTTTGTTGTATTTAGCATCATTTCTGTAATGTATAATTGTTTGCCGAATGTACGTTTTATTTTTAGGCAGTTTTTAAGTCATCAATCATTTTTGTATTTCTTTCAGTTCAAACATATTCCCGTTTTTATCCCAAATAAAATAAGTATCATTTCTCCCCGGGTTTATTTTTATTTTGGTTTTGTAGCCCAATTTTCTGGCATTATAATAAATAATACTGCTGTTGTGATACTCCAAACAAAAATGAGAAAAAGTCTTTTTCCCTTTCTCCGGATAAATAAAAATTTCTAATCCCACATCATCCTTCTCCATGAAATAAACATCAATTTCTTTCTCTTTTCCAAAAAATTTCAACGAAATGCCGGCTTCCATCAAAAACTTTCTTTTCAAACTAAATTCCAAAATATCTTCGTAAAAATTTTCGATTTCTTCCGAATCATTCACTGATAAAGCTACATGATTTAGTTTCATTTTTTCGACGTTTAATTCACAAAATAAATAAACTTTTGTTTATTTTTCTCTTGTTAATGCATAATATTAACAGCTATTCCTGCATAAAACATGGTTCCAAAAACCGGCGCATACATGAAAGCGGCATCGTCTAAATGCCTTTCATCCTGGATGTAATTAAAAATGTTGTTCACTCCCCCGTAAATAATTTTAGAACGGTTCAGTTTTTTCGACACGCGGGCATTAAACAATGAAAAGGGCTTCGTTTTCTTTATTTTCGACCGGACGGGATCTTCACTGTAGTAGTCAATGTACATGATTCCCTGGTAATTTCCGTTCAAGGTAAAGCTCCAGGTCCCGGGGGTATATTCAACTTTTAAATTCCCTGTGGTTGCAGGAAATCTTGGAATGTGCCTGCTGTAATTTTCAAAAGGAGTTTCAAGCCAATCTTCACGCGGATTGTCGTACTTTCCCTGGTTAACGGTGAAATCGATTCCCAGATCGAAATTTTTTGCCAGGTTGAACTGAGTCGATAATTCCACTCCCTGCACAAAAGCATTGTCTATATTTTTCCACTGGTAATCATAACCTAATGCAGCAACTTTTGGTTCTGCATCGGTAAATCCAATTTTATCCTTTAAATCGGTACGGAAAAGATTGACGCTGATTTTCATTTTTCTCCCGTAATAATCGGCCGATAAATTATAGCTTACCGAGGTTTCAGGATTTAAATCCGGCGATTTCCAGACACGGGGCGAGCCGCTGCACAAATGCAGGTCTTCGGAAAAACCATAGGGCGCCCGAAACCCGGTGCCGGTTGTTGCCCTTAGCGTGATTTTAGAGGAAAGTTCATATTTAAAAGCAATTCGCGGGTTGACGGTTGTTTCTTTAAATTTTGTTTTGGGGAAGGCCGAGGTAAAAATCTGCTGATCGGCGCTATAAATTTCCTCCGAATGATGGAAATCGACCCGGATGCCGGGAACAATAACCAATTTTTCTGTTACCGCCCATTCGTCCTGGATAAAGGCACCAAATTCCCTGGCTTTTTTGTTTGCAACCGACCGGTATGACTGACCGTAAAAGTCACTCTCGTCATTAACCACCACATACATGCCCGACTCTTCCAGATTGTCAGAATAATATTGTATGCCCGCCAGAAAATGATGGTTCCCGAGTTGCTTTGTATAGCTCAATGTTGATGTCCATGTATTTTCAAATGCAAGGTAGGGCCTCATTATCCTTAAATCCGGGACACTGTCCTGGTGAGTATCCATATAATCACCCAAAAAAGAGTCATTTGTTGCATTTCGCTGATGGTTCACGTAAGCCAGTGAAAAATTTATTTCCGAATTGTTTTTTATTTCCTTATTGTACTGAAGTTCCGCTTCATACCGGTCGGTCGTGATATTTTCGGTCCCGTCGGTGAGCGGATTTTTGTAATAGTCGTCGGTTATTGTTCCTCCGGCACGGTTTTCAAATACCGATCGTCCGCGAATAATCAGTTTGTCGTTGCCGAAAAAAGGATTATCAACGTACAAGTCGAAGCCGGTGTTTATCAGTTTCGATTCAACCCTGTCGGAAATGCTGTCTTTATTTTTTACTTCACTTCTTGTAAGGCCGGGGCCGGTTTTATCGATAGCACCTTTGTTAAACCGCTGTGCATAAATATTTAACCCTATGTTCCCTTTTTCATTTCTCATGGAAGATGAAAGGGCATATTTATTCGTGTTGTATTTTCCAACCTGCAGGTCAACCGTGGTCATCGGCGTAAATGACGGTTCTTTCGTGATAATGTTAATTGCCCCGGCTACCGCGCTGCTGCCATAAAGGGCAGAACCCGCCCCTTTTACCACTTCTATTCTATCGATGTTGATGGTACTCAACTGTTGAAGCCCGTACACGCCTGCCAACCCTGAATACATCGGTTGCCCGTTAATCAAAACCTGGGTGTGTTCTGCACCCAGTCCCTGCATCCTGACCATCGAGAAGTTACAATACTGACATTGCTGTTCGACCCTTATACCTGGGGTTTCGTCGAGCGCCTCATATAAAGTAGCGGCGTTCTTCTTTTCGATGGCTTTTGCCGTGATGACTTCTGTCCTCACAGGAACATCTTTTATGTAATGTGCTGTACGGGTGCCGGTAACAACAACCTGTTCCAAATCCATAATGTCATCCTCAAGTTCAAAAATTAACTTTCTTGTTTCCCCCCTTTCCAATATGTTTGTCCTATGTAAAAATACACCTTTAACTCCCGGCCAATTTAATTCACTTACCAGAATACTATCATGTGGCTATTCTAATTTTTATTAAAGTTTATCTGAACAGCGGGATACTTAAGTGATGCAACAATAAATCACCGGACGATGATTCACAAAGGTTTTAGATATACAAAAGCGGGGGTGCCCTGCATTTTTGAGAGGTTATTACAACCAAAGTTGCCTTTTTTTCAGAATATGTAAAATGATTTTCCCGGGGCAACTTATAAAACAGGTTTAATGAAAGAAAAACAAAAGGAAAGAAAATTTCGATATGCTGGAAGAAAAATAATTCCGCCTGCGTGTGATGATGTGATTTGAAAGGTTCCGAATCGTTTGTTTTATCGTAAGGGTGTGCATGCGAAATAACTTCTCCACTGGCCAGGATATGAGAATGGGAAAACACTATTTTGTTGACTGTTGTCACTACTATCCCCATAGCCGCCAAAACAGCAATATACTTGATTATAATATTTCCAAAAGTTCGTTTCATCAGGGGACAAAAATATTAAAAAATGAACAAATGTTATATCCCTATTAATGGGGATTTTTATCCTTTGCGTCCGATATCTTCCAGTTTTTCGTGGTTAATTATTTCAATATTTCTCCCTTCGGATTTTAACAACTTCTATTTTAAAATACTTCCTGTAAGATTAAACGCATCGGCTTATTTAATTCCAAAAGGTATTCTTAACGAGAAGTTAAAATTCCGGCCCTGATTGTAATACCCCATTGGCTTCAAGGTTGAAAGATGGTCAAAATATCGTGTATCAAATAAATTATTTACAGATACACCAAAAATTAAAGTTTGCTTTGATACCACTATTTCGGAATAAACACTGATATTTACTAAGGTATAACCTTCTGTTGCGGTTTCATAAGTAGATGGGGTATTTTGTGAAAATGCTGACAGAGCGGATATTTTTATATTGGGTTTCTTTAAAAACCCTAACTTTTTTCTTTCTGCACGCACCTCATAACGCAATTTATTTGCCGGTATAAAGGGCAAATAATCACCATTTTCCTGTTTGCCAATAACCGAAGAATAAGTTCCTTCAATATGCAACCATGGAAATGATTCAGGATGAAAATGAATTCCTGCTTCTCCACCGTAAAGTTTTGCATTTGTTTGCGAGAATCGATAAATACCTACACCGGTTGAAGTAGTATCTATGGTTGGTGAAATAAAAATATAGTCGTTGATGTGATTATAAAAACCGGCCAAATCAAAGGATAGAAATTCACCATGATAATGCAAACTTACATCTGTTTCAAAAGAATTTTGTGGCGATAAATTTTCATTTCCAACCTCATACCTGTTTCCGTGCATTCCGTTAGAAGTCAATTCTGATAAATTAGGAACACGGTACCCTTTGGCAAAATTAGCCCTGAGCATCATTTTCTCAACCGGCTGATATGTAGCTCCAAGCGAACCATTAATATTTGAAAAATCTTTCTTAACAGGAGCATGATAATCGCTTGTTCCTTCTGTTCCCAAAGCAAAGGTTTCAGTTTTATACCTATCGTATCTTAACCCGCCTTGTACCTTTAGTTTTTTTAGTACCGTATATTTTACCAATCCTAAAAATCCTACATTATTAACATCGGCATCTGGCAAAAATTGAGAAGCCCGGTTGTTCAGGTTTCGGTTATTTTGAAACATCCCTTGTAATCCAATGATATATTCCGATTTATCGCCGGTGGGCAAATACAATTTTGATTCATAGGTGATGGTATTCAAATTCATTTCAACAAACGGAACTTCAAGTGTTGTTTGAAGTTTCCTCAACGCGTTTTGGTAAGCTGCGTTAATATCCCATTTGAATTTGCCCAGATACAGGCTGTTTTGAGATGAAATCATTTGATGTTCCAAATCCTGAAACCAAACTTCATTTTTTCGACCTTGCTCTGTAATTAATGGTTTTACCGGAGGTACACTCATGCCTAAATCTTGTTTGAAATAGTCATAAAACACCTTAAAAGTGCCAATTTTGCCGGTATATCCCGTATTGGCATTGAAAGTCATTTCATTAAAACGTGTATTAGGAACATAATCGCCACCTCCCTGCAAATAATCAGCATGGGTTTTATGCCCAAAACGTAAACCTCCAAAAAGATTTTTTGAAGCCCCTTTTAACCCAACACTATTGTTCATGCCAAGCGTGTTCGAATGCAATTGCATCCGGTAGTCTCCTATAATCTTTCCGGTTGGTGCAGGTTTTTCTTTTATGAAATTGATAACCCCGCCTATTGCATCTGAACCATAAAGTAAAGATGCCGGTCCCTTAATGATTTCCACCCTTTCTACATCGTTGTCATCTATGCCTAAGGGGTGGTTTTCACTGAATTGATAATTTTCAATTCGCACACCATTATTCATAACCAAAATATCATTCATTGAAAGCCCTCGAATTACGGGTTTCGATATGCCTTGTCCTTTGGCTATCATGTCAACGCCGGGAACTTTGGTCAATGCTTCCATGAAATTTGGTGTTCCGGAAAACGCAATATCCTTGCTTTTTAATACATCAATCTTTACCGCATTTTCATGCTGTGAAGTAACGTAGCCGCCTGTTATCACAACTTCCTGCGATTGAATAATCGCTATTGTCAATAAAGCATCTACTTCATTTTCAGTTTGCGAAATATCAATTGTTTTAATTTCGGTATTGTACCCGATAAATGAAAACTGAATTTTAATTTTACCATTTGGAACATTCGTAATTAAATATTCTCCCGCCTGATTGGTTATTGTTCCCTTGTTGAGTTCAGGCAAAAAAACCGATGCACCGGTTAATGGTTCATTGTTTTCATCAGTCACTTTCCCTTTTATTTGGTTTTGAGCGTTTACTTTTGCAAAAATTAACAATACGAAGAATACTAAAACAATTTTCTTCATTTTTTAAAATTTAATTCACAAAATTAAATAAACTTTTGTTTATTTTGCAATTATTTGGAATTGGTTTAAATAAAAATTAGGTGCCATGACTGAAGTATTTATTTCAACATTGAAACAAACGCTGATGATAACCGCTTTCGTGTTGTTTATGATGGTGGTTATTGAATATATCAATGTACAAAGCCAGAATGTTTGGGCAGAAAAATTACAAAAATCCCCCTTCCTGCAAATCATTATAGCAGCCTTACTGGGCATCACACCGGGATGTATGGGTGCGTTCACCGTAGTTAGTCTTTACACGCACCGGATGATGGGGTTGGCGGGACTTGTGGCGGTAATGATTGCCACTTCGGGCGACGAAGCTTTTGTAATGTTTGCCCTGTTCCCGGGTAAAGCATTACTGCTAAACGGAATCATGCTTGCCATTGCCATTGCTGCAGGTTGGGTGGTCCATCTTTTTGAACACAAAAAAACCGCTGATGAAATTCATGGATTTGAAGTGCACCAGGAAGATATTTGCCGCTGTTTCGACAAAACAATCGTTTTCCCCCAACTTAAAAAAATCACTTTTGAGCGTTCTTTGCTCATAATTTCCACGTTTCTTTTTACACTAATGATTGTTACCGGAGTTCTTGGCCCCAATGAATGGAACTGGAAAAAATTTACGTTTCTCATCGGAGCATTGTTTTTGCTTTTTGTATTTTTCACGGTTCCCAACCACTTTCTAAAAGCGCATTTGTACAACCATATCCTGAAAAAACATTTACTGCGTATTTTCCTGTGGACATGGGGCGCTTTTCTGGTGTTGCACTTTGTAGAATCGAATCTTGCGCTTACCAGCCTGATGGAAAACAACCAGACAGTGGTGTTGCTTATTGCAGTTCTAATGGGAATTATCCCCGAATCCGGACCTCATCTGTTTCTGGTTACTTTGTTCTCACAAAACCTGTTGCCTTTCAGCATACTGCTTGCCAACTCCATTGTACAAGACGGACATGGGATGCTTCCGCTCCTGGCTGAATCGAGAAAAGATTTTCTAAAAGTGAAAACCATTAATATGCTGGCCGGACTGCTGGTTGGCTATATTTTATTGAAATTTAATATGTAACACAATTGAATATCAATTCATTTGATAAATGAGAATAAAAATTAGACGATATGCTTACAATAAATGATTTGCCCATTGGCAAAAAAGGAATTATCAAGACAATAAACGGCGGGTACGGGCTGACTCAGAAGTTAGATTCGCTTGGCATACGCGAAGGAATAGAAATAGTCAGGATAAGTACGCAATGGATGAAGGGCCCGGTAACAATACGCTATGGAAACAGCGAAGTAGCCATCGGACATAATATGGCAATGAAAATAGTGGTAGAACCAGTTTAATTACGATTATCAATGAAGATATTGCTCATAGGAAATCCCAACGTTGGTAAAAGTGTGCTTTTTAACCGGCTTACCGGGATGGATGTAATTTCATCGAATTATCCGGGGACTACCATCGACTACACGAAAGGATATTTTAACATTCAGGGAGAGCGGACCGAATTAATTGATGTCCCTGGTATTTATTCGCTGGAAGCAACATCTAAAGCAGAAGAAATAGCTGTACAAATGCTAAAAGATGGCGATGTATTTATCAGTGTTATCGATGCCACGAATTTGGAACGGGGGCTAAATCTTACGCTTCAGTTGATTAAGCAGGAAAAACCCCTGCTGGTTGCATTGAATTTGTTCGATGAAACAAAACACAAAGGCATATCTATCGATGTTGAAAAACTGGAACAGGTACTGGGCGTTCCCTGCATTCCAACTTCTGCACTTTCGGGCGAAGGAATAAAGGAGCTGGTATTGAAGATTCGTGATGCACGTGTTTCCGATTTTGTTTTTGATAATTCACAGCGATGGAACGAAATCGGGAAAATTATTAGTGAGATACAGGAAATTAAATCAAAAAAACACACTTTTTCAGAAAAGCTGCGGGATGCCTCCATTAAACCGCTCACCGGAATCCCGCTATTGGTTCTCGTTTTATTGCTCACATTCACCCTCATCCGGTTTATAGGGGAAGGTCTAATCGGCTTTGTTTTTGAACCGTTTTTCGAAAAAGGCTGGTCACCGGTTATGCTCGGGCTTTCAGAGCTATTGGGGCAGTCCGGAATTTTGCATGATTTATTGATTGGCAAATTGGTTGATGGCACTATTGATTACGGCCAATCCTTCGGGTTATTAACCACGGGATTGTTTGTTCCTATAGGAGCTGTGTTGCCTTATGTATTTGCATTTTATTGACAGAATAGCTTCACCGGTATTCGATCATCTGCTTGGATTACCCGATGAAGCAGCAGGAGCTTTAATCATGGGTTTTTTGCGAAAAGACCTTGCAGTTGGCATGTTGGTACCGCTGAATATGACCTTTCAGCAACTGGTGGTGGCCTCCGTTGTGTTGTCGATGTACTTTCCGTGTGTAGCTACTTTTGCCGTTCTTTTAAAAGAACTGGGGATAAGAGATATGATAAAATCAACGGTAATAATGGTTTTGTCTGCATTAATTACCGGGAGTCTTGTAAATCTGTTATTAACGCTGACAACAAACTAATTATCAGATCATATCAATCGGATGTTTACAATATTTCTTGATATGCATTTTCCGGGAAATGCTGGAAAAACTTGAATTGTTTCAAACATTTGTTTATTTTTAAAAGTTTAAATTAGTAGAAATGAAAATGCCAATCGTGATATATGGCTCGTCGGTTTTAAGAAAAAAAACGTTTGATCTGGATACCGGTGACGACTTTGTTCAACTGGCTGAGAACATGAAGGAAACGTTAAAAAATGCCAGAGGTATAGGTTTGGCAGGCCCACAAATTGGTTTGCTGAAAAGCATTTTTGTGGTGGATACCACTCCTTTGGAAAATGACAAAATTGAATCCGTTGAAAAAGTTTTTCTTAATCCAGTGATCATGGAACACGACGACAACACATCGTGGTATAATGAAGGTTGCCTTAGCATTCCCGAAATATTTGAAGACGTGAAACGTCCCGAAAAAGTAGAAGTACGTTACCGTGACCTGAATTTCGATTGGAAAGAAGAAACTTTGACTGGATTAGAGGCCCGTATTTTTCAACATGAATACGACCATTTGCAGGGAATACTTTTTGTGGACAGGCTCAGTACCCTCAGGCGAAAACTAATCAAAGGCAAACTCCATCATATTGCGAAACATAAATAGTCCTCGATATTTTGTCGTTTTAAAAATTTATTTTCGAAATTCATTTTATTTTAAAAAATCATAAGTTAAATTTGTTTTCAAAGTCAAAACTTTTAAACCAATAAAAAATTACTCAGTTATGAACGAACAACTTGAACAACAACCGCAGGCGGCCCAACAGGCTCCTCCACCCAATTATCTGGTTTGGGCAATTCTCACCACTATTTTATGCTGTCTCCCCTTTGGGATTGTTTCCATTGTTTATGCAGCACAGGTAAATTCAAAATGGACAGCGGGCGATTACGAAGGTGCCAAGCTGTCGAGCAAAAACGCAAAAATATGGGCCTGGGTTTCTTTTGGAGTTGCTCTGGCCGGAGCTATAATCTGGTTTATTTTAACCGTTGTTATTGGTATTGCAGGATTAGGACTGGGAGCTTTGGAAGAATTCACTGCGTAAATGATGAAAAGAATTTTTCAGGCAGGACTGCTGGTTGTTATTCTCGCACTGGCAGTCCTTTTTTTTCTGCTCGATCCATCGAAAAA
>NZ_JBSQIC010000107.1:0-10242 GCF_055108615.1 Tangfeifania sp.
GCTCAATCATTTTCCCATAATGGTGTGGTCGTTCTTTTTAGGACTAATAATTGCCTCGGCTATTTATGTGGCCCGCACCATAAAAAAAAGGAATGCAGGCACTGTAACTGCCGGAATTGCCGGAATTGTCATTGCCTATTTCATAACCGTAATATCGCCGGCCGAAGCCAATACAACCTGGTGGTTCATTTTTCTTTCCGGTTCCATTGCCATTTGCGCCATGATTTTACCCGGTATTTCAGGCAGTTTTATACTGGTGCTGCTGGGCATGTACAAATTTATACTCTCCGCCGTTGGCAACTTCGAGCTTGCAATAATACTTACTTTCCTGGCCGGGGCGGTGGTAGGGATTATCGCCTTTTCAAATGTTCTGTCGTGGTTCCTGAAACATTTTCATAACCTTACTATTGCAGTACTGGCTGGTTTCATGGTAGGTTCGCTCAATAAAGTATGGCCATGGAAAGAGGTGACTGAATCATTTATTGACAGACACGGAGAAACCCGGCCGCTGGTTGAACAAAATGTGCTCCCCGGCACTTATGAACAAATTACCGGTAACGAAGCCTGGCTTTTGGGTGCCATTGTTATGGCAATTGCAGGGTTCGCAATAATTTTTGTAATAGAAGGTTTAACCAAACCGAAAAAAGAGAAGCGATGAAAAAAAAATACGGATTAACAGGCTACCCGCTCACCCACTCTTTTTCAAAACGTTTTTTTACCGAAAAGTTTGAAAAAGAGAAGATTGATGCAACGTACGAAAATTTCGAGATTGAATCGATCTCGTGGTTACCCGAAATTGTAAAAACCAACCCTGACCTGATTGGGCTAAATGTTACCATTCCGTACAAGGAAAAAGTTATTCCTTATTTGAACGAACTGGACGAAGCAGCCGAAAAAGTTGGGGCAGTGAACACGGTAAAAATCAACCATAAAGAAGACAGTGTCTTTTTAAAAGGTTTTAATACTGACACTTACGGATTTGAAGCTTCATTAAAACCGCTGTTAAAAACGCACCACACAAAAGCATTGGTTCTGGGAACCGGCGGGGCATCAAAAGCCATCAAATTTGTGTTGAACAAACTGGGAATCGGTTTCATTTCGGCATCAATCGAAGAGCTGAAGGAGAATGAAATCCGTTATGAAGATATTGACCAAAAAATGATGGAAGAACGGCTATTAATCATCAATGCCACACCACTGGGAACCTATCCGAAAACAGAAACTTATCCACCCATTCCTTATGAATATATTTCTGAAAAACATTTGTTGTTCGATTTGGTGTATAACCCCGAAGAGACTCAATTCATGAAAAAAGGAAAAGAAAAAGGGGCTGCCGTGAAAAACGGCTACGAGATGCTTTTGCAGCAAGCACTTAAATCGTACGAAACCTGGAACAGCGAAAGTTAAAGCAACTAACCATTTAACATTTTTACAATTTAACAATTTGCCAATTCACAATCCATGGAGAAGAAAAAGATACTATTTGTTTGTTTGGGAAATATCTGCCGCTCGCCAAGTGCGGAAGCAGTTTTCAGGGGGCTGGTGAAAGATGCCGGAGTGGAAGACCGGTTTGAAATCGACTCGGCAGGAACCAGCGCCTGGCATGCCGGCGAACCTGCTGATGAACGTATGCAAATCCATGCTCAAAAACGTGGCTACAAACTCACAAGCATTTCCCGGAAGTTTGATCCGGAGGCTGATTTTAACCATTTCGACATGATTATTGGGATGGACGATGAAAATTTTGAAACGCTGAAAAGGATGGCCCGCAACCGGGATGACCTTCATAAAATTTATAAAATGACCGATTTCAGAAAAGAGTGGAATTACACCGAAGTACCTGACCCGTATTACGGTGGCGACGAAGGTTTTGAACTGGTGCTCGACCTGCTCGAAGATTCCTGCGAGGGATTACTGGAAAAAAACACATAACGCAGCCTGCGTTTTACTGAATAATTTCCACCGAAACCGTCACAATTCCCGGTTCATTTTCCAGCTCATCGGCCAGTTTTTGAACATCCAGAAAGTCGGTTACGGCAACCAGAAAGGTTATTTTGTCGGTTGCCTCGTTAACGTTTCGCTCAAAACCTGTTGAGTTAATCTTTACATCAAAAGCTTTAAAAATATCATTCAGTGCTTTCAGATTGGAATGTTTCTTTTTGATAATTACTTCAACTTTGCGGAGCGAGCGTTCTTTAAAGAAGCGTTTTTCAAAAAAGTTCATAATGGTGAGGGCAAATAAAACCACCAAAACGCCAATTAAACTAATGGAATACATTCCGGCACCAATCGCCAGCCCAATGGCAGCCATGGCCCAGATTGAAGCTGCTGTTGTGAGGCCTTTCACATTTGCACCAAACTTTAAAATTGCACCACCACCCAGAAACCCGATTCCCGAAACCACCTGCGCTGCAATCCTGCCGGGATCACCGTTTTGAAAATTGTTAAATGTTTGCGGAATAAAAATGGAAATGAGCATTACAATAGTAGAACCGATGCTGATTAAAATGTGTGTGCGGAGCCCGGCAGGCTGGTTGTGTGTTTCGCGCTCGAGCCCCACAAGCATCCCCACAAAAAAGCTGAGCAGTAACCGCAGTGTTGCCGTTTGCCCGTTTATTTCGGTAGATTCTAAAACCTGATTGATAAACTCCATGTCGTTCAATTTTTTGATTTCCTAACCCAAATAATTCATTAATTACTTCTGCCTCCGACAGCGATTAAGATTCTCTAAAAACTTTAAAAAAAGTTTAAGTTCATCTAAATCGGGGTTAACCAGAACTTTATTCATTTTTTAAAGTTTATGAATAGTTCAGGCTAAATTACAAAATAATACAGACAACAAAGAAGAATCACCAGTGCTTAACCTGTTTTCATTTTGACGTTGTCAGGAGCATCGCACGCTGACAAGTCTTTGGTTTTGAACCTGTCAACGTCAATAGACTTGACAGCGTTAACTAAACGACATTACAATAAGATTTATAAATTAGTCTTTAAATTACGGCTCACTTTAGTGAACGGATTCGTGGAACGCAGATGTTTAAGGGATTTTAACCCCATTGTCAAATTTTTAAATATATTCACTAAATGCTTAATTCAACCCGTTGGGGGAATTAAAATGTAACATACTGAATCACAGTTCGACTCCGCTCACTGTGACAGTCAGACTGAGCGGAGTCGAAGTCTGAAAGTCAGATCTTTGGAAAACAATTCCGCCAACGCGTCTAATTCAATTAATTATTATCGAAGTGATACAAAAATGTAACCAGCGCATCATAAGCCGGTTTTTTCTGTCCCTCGATTTCAACCACAATTTTCACCTGAATTTTTGCAATCCCACGCAGGTTGCGAATATCGTTGAGTGAAACCCGGGCCCTGATTTTATCGTTCACCAAAACCGGTTGCTGAAAGCGCAACTTCTCGATTCCGTAGTTCACAATCATTTTTACATTGCGCACATCAACAATCGAGTACCACAAATAGGTAAGCATAGAAACCGTTAAATAGCCGTGGGCAATGGTACTTTTAAAAGGCGACTCTTTTGCTGCCCGCTTCGGATCAGTATGAATCCACTGATAGTCGAGGGTGGCATCGGCGAATTTATCGATTTGATCCTGGGTAATTTCAACGTATTCCGAAACACCAATTTCTTTTCCCAGGTAGGCTTCAAACTCTTCGTAATTGTTGATTATTGTTTTTTCCATGAAATTTTGATTTAATGGCATACAAAATAAGGATTTATTTTCCGTAAAGCAGAATTTAGGGGGGCAACAAATAATCAAAAATTAAAACCACGGCAGTTAACAACCGAATATTAAGACTGACTGTTCCAATTTTAAATAGTAAACTTCCTTTCAAAATAAATTCACACCTTTGCACACATTTTCAAGGAATATGAAAAACTTTTTACAAAGCACAACATTTCTGGCCATTCTGGCATGCTGGCTCTGGTCAACAGCTTTTACCGGTGTTAAAATCGGATTGGAGTACCACACTCCTTTCCAGTTTGCCGGCATTCGTTTTTTCCTCGCCGGATTGCTGATTTTTATTCTTTGGGGAAAATGGGCACGCTTTTTCAGGGAAGTAAAAGCACACTACAAATTTATAATTCTGCTTGCTTTAGTACAGGTATTTATGCAGTATGCGCTTTTTTACAGCGGCCTCGATCTCATTCCCGGTTCACTGGGGGCAATGATTATTGGCTCATCACCATTGTTTGTGGCCATTGTGGCGCACTACGCGTTTAACAACGATAAAATGACACCGCTTAAAACATTTAGCATATTTATTGGAGTTGCAGGAATTGCCATTATTACTCTGGGCCGGACAAAAGTGGAATTAAAGGGTGAATATGAATTACTGGGAATTTCATTGCTTTTGATTAACAACCTGGTGGCCGGATATGCCAATGTAATGGTTTCGAAAAGCCCGAAAACGGTGCCTCCCATGATTTTAAGTTCTACCTCGCTGATGATTGGCGGACTGCTGCTTTTTCTTGTTTCCATTCCGGTTGAAGGTATCAACTTTGGTCCGTTTCCGGCTGAATATTACGGGGCACTCGCCTGGCTGAGTTTCTTGTCGGCTGCCGCCATTTCAATCTGGTACACGCTTTTAAGACGACCGGGTGTAAAAGTTTCCATCCTCAATGTCTGGAAATTTCTGATTCCGGTATCGGGTGCTATTCTCAGCTGGATTGTCCTTGAAAACGAAAGCCCTGATTTTCATTCAATTCTCGGCATGGTTGTAATTGCCTTATCGTTGCTTGCATTGAATTATGCCAACCGCCGTGAAACAAAAAACCGGCTCCGCAGCAGGAAACCGGTTCAGTAACAAATATTTATCATATTGATTTATTCTTCAATCACCAGCAATTCAATTTCGCGGAAATCGGTCGGATGACTTTCGGCCTGGATTGAAATGGTTCCTTTCGAAAGGATTTTGTTGCCGTCTTCGGGCAGCAGCTTTTCGTAGTATTGATCCCGCGGATCGAGTTGTGGCTTTTCGTAACTCATCACCTCTTCGCCTTCCACAAAATGACGCATTACTTCGCCTCCCCTCACTTCTACCTCAACAGTAACCCACTGGTCGCCGTGATAAGTTTTCGAGCCTGATGTAATACAATGGTCTTCAAGCAAAACACCATCCAGTACAATATTGGTTCCGGGAGTACAAACATTCATGGTAGAACGCTCGTCGGTGCCATTCCCACCCAAAAGCTGCACCTCAACAGAAACCGGGAAATCCTGATCAACTTCCATGGTTTCGGCAGGCTGGCCGTGAAGCATTAATCCGTTATTGCGAAATGCCCAGCCCGGTCCGCCGGCTACCTGCTCGTCAACAAAGCGGTATTCAACCCGCAGGCGATAGTGCGAAAATTCATCTTTGTAAAACAGATGGCCGAACTGGCCGCCCCACTCATCCCATTCGTCGTAACGAACACGCAGCAGACCGTCTTCAACCCTGAAGGTATTGTTGAAATTTTCGCCTAACTCGTAGCCGGTAAATTTAACCTGCCAGTCGTTCAGGTCTTCGCCGTTAAACAACTGAATCCAGTTTTCTTCGGTGGCGGTTTGTGCCGATTTTTCATCGTTCTGTTTTGAGTTTGATTTTGAGCCGCATGAAGTGGCCACTATAACCAAAGCTACAAACAAGGTTTTTGTCAGTAAGTTAATTGTCCGCATTTTAATTATTTATTTAAATGATTTATTGAATCCGTTTTTGAAAAGTAAAGTTAAAAATAAATCTGATTTCCTGCAGGCAATGTCAGTTTTCATTCTCCAGCACTTTTATGGTTGTCCGGCGGTTCATTCGGCGGCCTTCCGGCGTGTCGTTGGTGGCAACGGGTTGCTTTTCGCCATAACCGGCAGTACTCAAACGCGTTCGTTTTATGTCATGTTCTGTTAAATAACCAGCTACTGATTTTGCCCTCAGTTCCGAAAGCTCCTGGTTACTTTCTAACCGTCCGGTATTATCAGTGTGTCCCTGGATTTCGACCTTTAATCCGGGATTCGTTTTTAAAAATCCAACCAGCTTCATCAACTCAGGCTCCGATTCGGGCAAAATATTAAATGAATCAGTTTCAAAATAAATGTTGTATAAATTCATTTCGGCACCAACCTGCACGGGTGTCAGTTCAATTGTTAACTCATAAGGATCGTAAACCTGGCGCGATTCAGTCAATTCAAAGGCATCAGAATAAAACAGGTACCCTTCCCGGGAAACCGAAAAGCTGTAATCGGCCCCAGAGGGCAGGCAAAGCAACATTTCGCCGTTGTTGTCAGTTTCTTCATTTCTCGCGGGCTGCTCTTTATTAGTGAGGTTTACCAGTTCAACTTTTGCAGTTACCGGATTCCCCGAAATGGCATCGACAACTGTGGCATGCACATACGTTGCCGGTTCGGGCTGAATGGATTCGTCGAGTATGAAAGCATAAATATCGAGTCCGGTTTTTTCATTTCGTTCCGAAGAAAAATAAGCAGTCTGTCCGTCGGTGCTCACAAACAACCCCTGCTCATTATTAAAAGTATTGACCGGGTAGCCAAGGTTTTTGGCCGCTGAAAAAACAGAGTCGTTTTTAATGGTGGCCATAAACAGGTCGAAGCCCCCCATCCCGGTGTGGTAGTCGGATGCAAAATAGAACGACTTGTTGCCGGCATGAATAAAGGGGGACGTTTCGTTTCCGGGAGTGTTTACTCTGTCGCCGGGATTCCAGGGTTCCCCCCATTTAAGCAGGCCGTTTTCATCAATACCCGCAATTTCGGTCCGCCAGATATCTTTTTCTCCTTTTCCGCCGGGGCGGTTGCTTGTAAAATAAAGGGTACGCCCATCCGATGAGACAGAAGGCTGCGCTTCCCAATATTTTGTGTTCAATGGCGATCCGGCATTTACCGGGCGGCTCCATTTTCCGTTTTCCCGGAATGAATAATAAATATCGCAGCTACCCATGCCGCCGGAGCGGTTGCATGCGGTAAAAAAGAGGATTGAACCGTCGGCTGATAAACTCTGCGCCCCCTCATTTTCGGGAGTATTCAAATCCGCCATAGCTTCTGCCTGCCCCCAGCCGTCAGGGCCAAATTCTGAAATATAAAAATCTTCCTGCGGCAATTGCCCGGGAGTTTTCACCAGACGTGTAACCACCAGTTTTTTGCCATCGATGCTCAGGCTGGGCCAGTATTCGTCAAAAACAGAATTGACGGCATCGGGCAATCGGCGGGGATGGAATTCTACCGGGTTTTCAATAGCATCGAGCGCAAAGATGCAATTCTCAATTTTTCGTTTTACCTCATCGGTCCTCGATGACTCCTCTTTTACCAGATCTGAAAATTTCCGGTAAGCAACAAGTGCATCGGAATATTGCCCCACAGAGAAATGCACCTCCCCCAAACGAAAATAAACAAGTTGATTTTTAACCAAAGCAGCAGCTTTTTGCAAATGCAAAATCTCCTTGTCCGGATTATGCGTTTCCCTGTAAATATCAGCCAGCATGAGGTGGGCATCAACATAAGAAGAGTCACGCTGTAAAATCCGCTCACAATAGTCGATTGCCGGTTCATATGATTGTTGCTGAAAATACTGCCTGGCTTGCGAAAACCAACGTTCGGATCTGCGATCATTCTGGGCAAAAACAATATTTGAAAATACCAACAGCATTAATACCACACCCAAAATCTGTTTTAATTTTGTGTTCAGGACCCAATAAACAGGTTTGTTTCTTAGTGCTTTGCCCATTTTTCATTCACTATTTAAAAACAGTTTAAAAAAGACATCGAATTGTTTTTTGTATTTATTTTTTTTCCTAATTTGCCCTTGAAAACTTAAATAATTTAAATGTTTTATTTTTTTTTGAACATACCCTGAAATGAAACGGAAAGTAAACAAAAAAAATTTCAACGAAGTGGACAACTTCGACAGAAAAGTAAAAAAGAAATCGCTTAAAAGAGAAAAAAGCTCCAAAAAGAGGCTTTCAATTTACGATGAATTCGATGATGAGGATCTCGATGATTTTTCTTACAGCAAACCCAATGACTTGGACGACGATGAAGACGAAGAAGATTTTAATGATTAACCTATAAGCAAAAATCCCGATTTACATATTGGCCTTCCCCCCCCACCTCTTCAACAGGAGAATTATGTTTATGCCGTTATCATAAACAGAATGGGCATTCTCAAATGATAACTCTGTTGTGTCGGCTATGAGCTGTTATTATGAGTGCTCTCATAATTTTTTTGGGCAAAATGAGACGATAACAAGAAATTTCCAAAATCCAAATCATAAACCCCAAACCCGCCTGAACCGGACGGGCAGGTAAACTCCAATTTACAAATGGGTAAAGTTCCAAAATTCTCTATCTCTCATGTTTTGAAAATTATTTTTTGCTTTTGGGAGCTTATTTGGATTTTGCTTCTTGTTATTTGCTATTTTACTAATATACAACATATTAATGAAATCAACCAATAATCTTGGAGCGTCATGCTGAGTTTCCTTCCCGTCCCGTCAGGCGGGGTTCAGCATCTCTGTCATCTTCGCATTATGCCTTATAAAATTAGGTTAAATCCCAAATTGATAATTTCTGCATTTTGCATTTGACACTACTCGTGAATCCGTTATTGAAAATATCCATTTATTAGTCTCCGGCAATAAAAGCTTCTGCCCCAGGATAATTGTATTTTGCCCGTGCTATTCTCTCCGGGAAAATAAAATACGTGACATCAGCGGTGGCGCAGGGTTCGTTATTGCCGTCGTAAAGGGTACATTCCAACATTGCTTTTCGTTTTTCTGTTGAAATCAAATGGCCTTTCACAGTAACAGATCCTTTTGAAATGTGAACCGGCTTGTTGTAACTGACATTCAAATTGGTGGTGACACCGGCTGTTTTAAGCTTTACAAAAACCACCCAGGCAGCAACTTCATCCAGCAGTGTGGCCTGGATACCTCCGTGCAACACATCAATCCAGCCTTCAAACTGATGCCGGGGAGTCCATTTGGCTAGCACTGTGTCATCATCTTCCCAAAATTCCAGGTGCAAACCAATATCGTTGGCAGGCGAGCAGCCAAAGCAGTTATACTCTCCTTGGCTATTCATTGCGGCAAAAGGATTGGAAATTTTTCTCATTCCGGTTGATTTTAAAAGAAAAAGGCCGGTAAAAAACCAGCCTTTGTTCCTATTTATTTTATTTCTAATTATTTCCCAAAATCAGTGGTAAGCCATCGTCGCCACTTCCAATAACAACTACCTTGGCATTCTGCGATTTAGCCAGTTCGAGTGTAGCCTCAATACCTCTCTGTTTCAAAATATTATCAGTTAAACTATTGCTGATAATTTCGTTGTATCTTGAAATACCTTCTGCCTCAATGCGTTTCCTGTCAGCTTCCAATTCTGCACTCTGTAAGCGGAATTCGTAGGCACGGGCTTCCTGCTCCTGTGTCAGCTTCTTCTCAATGGCATTTTTAATCTGATCGGGTAAATTAATCGAGCGGATAAGCAGGGCGCGCATATCAATATAATTTGCATTCAATACATCTTCGGTTTCTGTTTTAATGGCAGTTTCCACTTCCGAGCGTTTGGTTGAATAAATCTCTTCGGCGGTATAACGCCCTGCAACCTGCCGCACCGTTGAACGCACCTCGGGGATGACCAGCACATTTATGTAGTTGATCCCAAACTGCTGGTAAAGTTCCCCTATATCCTGGTAAATGGGATTAAAACGAACTGTAACATCCATGTTAATAGATAATCCGTTTTTATCCAGCACATCCATGGGTTCATCACGTTGCTGCTCGCGCACATTATAAACGTACATTTTATTCCAGGGTGCAATGATGTGAAATCCTTCGCCATAAATATTTTCTTTGTCGAGCCCGGTGGTGTACGGGCGGAAAATAACACCTCTTTCACCTGCATCGATTATTAAAAACATGCGGCCTCCGAATAATAAAAGCACCAACAGGATAACCACAATCACCACGATGTAAGATGTTTTAAAATTAAATTTCATTTTTTAACCTTTTTAAAATTTGCACAAATGTAACAAGTTTGCGGTTTATGGTAAACAAATCAATTCATTATTTGGATGAAAAATTATTCTAATTGGCAGGAATGACTTCCGTTTTTATCTGTTGAATATCATTTCAATTTTACATCCCTGCCCGGCGAAATAACATGAAGACGGGAAACCACAAACAAGGGGCAGCTTTTACTTATTACATAAGGGTTTTAGCCTGTTAGCTGAATAATAAAAAGCAGT
>NZ_JBSQIC010000108.1:0-10108 GCF_055108615.1 Tangfeifania sp.
ATGAACTCGATCTCATCCGAAACCGGAGCTTTGTAGTCGGCAAATTCGTACTGGTGGTTCACATAGATGGGAATGCCGTAATCTTCAATTTCCCAGTTGGATGGCACCGGGATATCATCCCATTCAGAAACATCGTAATTGGGTTTATAAAAATTAACCGGTCGGTCGGCGGGCTTGCGCACCCAGTTGAATTTCCATGTTCCGCACAGTGTTTTATAAAAAACCGACTGATTTCTCTTTTTTGTCAGCGCTTCGTCAACTGTTCTGAACGGCATCAGGGTAGCGTGTGCTTTCTCCTTGTTTTGGTTGAACATTGCCGGATTTTCCCAGTCAGGTTTTCTTTCCTGTGCATTTCCTGCAAGTATTCCAAGTGAAAGAGCAAGAAACAGATAGGTGGCGAATTTTAATATTTTCATTAGTTTGAAATTTATTTCATAAAAATATGGATTGTTTCTGATTTTTTTCAAAAGTAAAATTTTTGAGGAATTGAATCTGGTTTTCAAATGAATTTTTGATGAAATTAATTGTATTTTGGGATTTTGAAGTTAAAAAACACTGAATTATGAAGGCAGCAGTTCTTGAATCTTACAATCGATTTGTATGGAAAGATGTTGAAACCCCGAAAGTAAAACCCGGAGAGGTGTTGGTGCGCCTAAAGTTTGCCAGTATTTGCGGAACCGACATGCATATTTTTCCCGGCGATTTCCATCCGCGAACTCCCGTTCCGTTTATTCCCGGCCACGAAATGGGCGGAATAATAGCCGAAGTAGGGGAAGGAGTTTCCGGGTTTGAAAAAGGGGAAAAAGTGGCCATTGACCCGATAATCTGGTGCGGAGAGTGTCCGGCCTGTAAACGTGGGCATTACCCGGCCTGTACCAGTTTGAAATTGTTAGGAGTGGATATGGATGGCGGTTTTGCCGAGTATATTTCCGTTCCGTCGCACATGCTGTTTAAAGCAGCACCACACTTGCCTGATGAGCATGTCGCGCTTGTTGAAATATACGGAATCGGGTTTCATGCCAATAACCGCGCAAAAACCAGGGAAGGAGATGTGCTGGCCATTTGGGGTGCGGGCAGGGTAGGACAGGTAATTTTGCAGGCTGCCCGCACCAAAACCGATGGAACTATTTTCATGATTGATCCACTTGAAAACCGCTTGGAAATTGCTGAAAAATACTATGAAAATGTTATCGGGATTAATCCTGAAAAAGAAAATCCGGTGGATGTCATTAAAAAACATACCGGTGGAAATGGAGTGGATATCGCATTTGAAGCAGTTGGTCATGCCGAAGAAATTGAAGGAATTCACCACCCGGTTCGCAGTGCAATACAAAGTTTGCGTGGTGGCGGAAAAGTTTGTGTGCTGGGATTGAGCGACGAACCGGCACCTGTGGTTTTCAAAGAGTTGATTTGGAAAGAAGGACAGATCATTACTTCGCGGGTCAGTCATGGTGAATTTAAAGAAGTGCTGGAACACCTGATCGCCAGAGATCTGAAACCCGATACCCTGATTTCGAAAGTAATGCCTGGTTCACAAATTCAGCAGGCATTTGAACTGCTTCAAAAAGAGAAGGAGAACTATTTGAAGGTGCTGTTGGATTTCCGGTAAAAAGCCGGCTTAAGCCGGCTGCCGATAGGTAGTGTGGAGGCATTTGCTTCACCAGGCTGAAGCCTGGTGCTGGTTTTCGAACCGGCTCAAATGAGTAAAATATGCTCTGTGTAATAATGCGTTAGATATATTGGAAAACGAATAAAATGAGCTCCAGGCTGAAGCCTGGTGATTCAGAAGATATAATGAATGAAGAACCAGCCGGCTTCAAGCCGGCTTTAAACCTTTACTATGGATCCTTACATTCGAACTAAAGAGGGAATAAGAGAGGCACCCACCACTTTTTTTGGAAAGCTGAAATACCTCGGACCGGGATTTATTTTATCCGCGTCGGTCGTTGGCTCCGGCGAACTGATTTCCACAACAACGCTCGGTGCCAGAGCCGGTTTTGTTACACTTTGGGTAATTCTGGTGAGTTGCGCTGTAAAAGTGGCCATTCAGCTCGAGTTTGGCAAACAGGCCATTCGCACCGGCGAAACGGTAATGACATCGCTCAACCGGGTGGGAGGCCCCCGATTGGGAAAGAAAAATGCCAACTGGAGTTTGTGGACCTGGTTTTTTCTATGGCTGTTCAAGCCGCTTCAACTGGGTGGAATTATTGGCGGAGTAGCCATTATTCTCAACATGGCATTTCCTGTGATAAGTATAACCTGGTTTGCTGTAATTACCGGAATTGTTGTGGCCTCAATGGTGTTTAAAGGGTACTACTTTTTTATTGAGAAGTTTTCGGTAATAATGATGATGTTGTTTACCCTGTTTACAATTGTAGCTGTTTTTATGATTCAGAAAACAGGATTTGCTTTTACAACAGATGATGTAATCGAAGGAATTCGTTTTAAACTGCCACCTGAAGCAATAGGTTTTGCCATTGCAGCTTTTGGATTAACAGGGGTTGGCGGCGATGAAATTGTGGCCTACAACTACTGGTGCCTCGAAAAAGGATATGCCCGTTTTACAGGCCCAAACGAAAATACCGACAAATGGCGGCGGCGCGCCAAAGGCTGGATAAAAGTGATGAATCTGGATGCCATACTATCTATGGTAGTTTATACATTGGTGACCGCAGCCTTTTATTTGCTCGGGGCTTCAGTATTGTATAAAAGCGGCGACATTCCCCGCGGATTTGCAATGATTGAATCGCTGTCTCGTATGTACACCGGAGCTTACGGCGAGTGGGCTAAAAATTTCTTTCTTTTCGGCTCATTTATCGTGCTTTTTTCTACCATGTTTTCGGCGTTGGCTGCCCGCACCCGGATTTTTGCTGACTTGTTTGGGCAGTTGGGCTGGATTGATTTTTTTGATAGAAAACAGCGCAAAAATACGATTGCTGCCCTCGCATGGGTTTTTCCGCTTTTGTGGATTATTGCGCTGGTGTGGGTTAAACTTCCTGTTTTAATGGTTACCATCGGAGGGATTATCACTTTTTTCATGTTACTGATAATTGTATATGCAGGATTGCATTTCAGGTACCGGCAAAAACAATTTGGCCTTGAATCATCAAAATTTTACGATGTGGCTCTTTGGGTGAGTTGCATTGCAATATTTCTCGTGGGCTTGTATGGGGCTGTTTCCCTGATATAATTTTTAAAAAATGATTGTACAACAGCAAAATAATTTTTGGTGCCAGAAAATATATCTCTATTTTCGTGTTCGTACACGGAAATAATTTTTCACTTGATTTTAAATCTAAAAAAACAATATTATGCAATTGGGAAAATACAGTTTCGGGGTTGGCGACCGCTTTAACCACGAAGGCCAGGCACAGCTGAAGGCGCTGATAAAAGCCAATAAAAACGGGGTGGATGTAACACCCGTCTGGAATAAATCGAACCGTGAGCACAACATTGTTCATTCTGAACCGGAAGGTACACGCATTGAAGCAGATGATGCCGTAAAAACACTGGGATGGCAAAAACCCTATTTTGTAGATGCCGACCACATCAATCTATCAAATGTGGATCGGTTTATTCTTCACGCCAACTTTTTTACGCTCGATGTAGCTACCTACATTGGAAATGAACCGGAGCCTGCTGATGTGGCCGCATTTAAAAAATCGTGTAAAAATCTGGGAAACGAAGTTGTTGTTCCGGGGCTCGCTGATCCCATTGAAATTAATGAGGATTTGCTGGATTCGGTAGCTGCCAAATTTCTTACTGCCATTAAAGAAGCCGGGAAAATTTACCGCCACATCGAAGGAACCAAAGGAAAGGGGAATTTCATTACCGAAGTTTCCATGGATGAGGTGGAGTCGCCACAAACGCCGCTGGAACTGTTTTTTATCCTGAAAATGATTGCCGATGAAGGGACTCCGGCCCAAACCATTGCTCCCAAATTTACAGGACGGTTCAACAAAGGAGTTGACTATGTGGGGGATTTGGATCAATTTGCCAAAGAATTTGAAGAAGATGTTTTGGTAATCGATTATGCGGTGAAAGAATTCGGTCTTCCCAATGATTTGAAACTGAGCATTCATTCCGGTTCTGATAAATTTTCGATTTATCCTGTCATGGCAGAAATAATTAAAAAGCATGATAAAGGCCTGCATGTGAAAACTGCCGGAACAACCTGGCTCGAAGAAGTTATTGGACTGGCTATTTCGGGCGGGGATGGACTGGCAGCAGCCAAAAGCATTTATGAAAATGCCCGGATGCGCAAAGATGAATTATGCGGGCCTTATGCCGATGTGATTGATATTAAAGACAATGAATTGCCATCATCAACTGAGGTAAACGACTGGATCGGCGAAAAATTCGCCAATACGCTGCGTCACATTCCCGGCCATCCCGATTATAATCCCAATTTCAGACAACTGATTCATGTAGGTTATAAAGTGGCTGCTGAAATGGGAGATGATTTCACCGATCTTCTGAAGAAAAATGCCGAAATTATTGGTGAATGCGTTGAAGAAAATATTTATGAACGCCACCTGAAAAGATTATTCGACCTTTAAAAACAATATACGATGAAAAAATTTATGGATAAAAATTTTCTGCTGCAAACGGAAACGGCGCAGAAATTGTATCACAACCATGCGGCTCAAATGCCGATTTTCGATTATCACTGTCACATTTCACCCAAAGAAATTGAAGAGGATAAGCAATTTGAAAACCTGACACAAATCTGGCTGTACGGCGACCATTACAAGTGGCGGGCCATGCGGACCAACGGCGTGGACGAACATTTTTGTACCGGCGGTGCATCCGATTGGGAAAAGTTTGAAAAATGGGCCGAAACGGTTCCGCACACCCTTCGGAATCCATTGTATCACTGGACGCACCTTGAGCTGAAAAAGTTTTTTGGAATTGAAAAATTGTTAAGCCCGGAAACTGCAAAAGAAATTTGGGACGAGTGCAATGCCAAATTGCAAACACCCGAATATTCAGTGCGGAATATCATCCGGATGGCGAATGTGCATACCATTTGTACTACTGATGATCCGGTTGATTCGCTGGAATATCACCGGCAGATTAAAGCCAGTGGTTTCGAAGTAAATGTGCTTCCTGCCTGGCGACCCGATAAAGCGATGGCTGCTGAAAACCCCGATGCCTACAATAAATACATTAATAAGCTCGAAAAGGTTGCCGGGATAGAAATTAATACTTTTGAAGATTTGATGGATGCCCTGGACAGCCGTCATCAGTTTTTTCATGAAAACGGATGCCGTTTGTCTGATCATGGACTGGAAACTGCCCATGCTGAAGATTACACCGAGCGCGAAATTATTGATATTTTCAGCAAAGCGCGCTATGGTGCCGATTTAACAGAAACCGAAATTCTCAAGTTTAAATCGTGCATGTTGTATGAACTTGGAATTATGGATCATTCGCGCGGGTGGACACAGCAATTTCATATTGGTGCACTGCGTAACAACAACACACGGCTTTTCAATAAACTGGGCCCCGATACCGGATTCGATTCCATTGGTGATTTCGAAATTGCCCGGCCGCTTTCCAAATTACTCGACCGCCTGGATCAAAACGATCAGTTATCGAAAACCATTATTTATAACCTGAATCCACGCGACAATGAGCTAATTGCCACCATGATTGGAAACTTTCAGGACGGTTCGGTTCCCGGGAAAATGCAGTTTGGATCGGGCTGGTGGTTCCTCGACCAGAAAGACGGAATGGAAAAACAGATAAATGCACTTTCAAACCTTGGCTTGTTGAGTCGTTTTGTTGGGATGTTAACCGATTCGCGCAGTTTCCTTTCGTACACGCGCCATGAATATTTCCGGCGCACGTTGTGTAATTTAATCGGAACAGATGTGGAAAATGGAGAAATTCCCAACAACATGAACATGCTCGGACAAATGGTGGAAGATATCTGTTTTAACAATGCAAGCAACTATTTTAATTTTGAATAAAAAATGTTTTGAAAACACAGTCGGTTCTTTTATTCTTTTAAAATAAATTGTATTTTGCAATCGATTGCAAAACAAATAAAACATGGATAAAAAAGTCATAACTTTCGGTGAAATTATGTTGCGGCTGGCAACTCCTGGCTATTTGCGCTTTTCGCAGGCTTCTGAATTTACGGCCACTTTTGGCGGTGGCGAGGCCAATGTTGCCGTATCACTTGCCAACTACGGAATTCCCGTTGATTTTGTAACCCGGCTTCCTGAAAATGATATTGGGAAAGCCTGCATGATGGATTTGCGAAAACATGGTGTGGAAACATCAAATATTGTTTGGGGCGGCGAGCGGCTTGGCATCTATTTCCTGGAAACCGGAGCAGTAAGTCGTGGCAGCAAAGTGGTTTATGACCGCGCCCACTCGGCAGTTTCGGAGATTGACCCCGGAATGATTGACTGGGACAAAGTTTTTGAAGGAGCCCACTGGTTTCACTGGACCGGGATTACTCCTGCCATTTCGCAGGGCGCAGCCGATGTTTGCCTGGAAGCCATCAAAAAAGCCAACGAAAAAGGGATTACCGTTTCGTGCGATTTGAATTACCGGGAAAAACTCTGGAAATACGGCAAATCAGCCGGCGATGTAATGCCAGAACTGGTTGCCGGAACAGACATTCTTCTGGGAAATGAAGAAGATGCCGAAAAAGTGCTGGGTATAAAACCCGAAGGAGTGGATGTTGCCGGCGGTCAGGTTTCGGGTGCAGCTTACGAATCGGTCTCCCGGCAAATAATGGAACGTTTTTCGCGCTGTAAAAAAGTAATAACCACTTTGCGCGGTTCGGTAAATGCCAATCACAACACCTGGTCGGGGGTACTTTGGGACGGAAATAAATTATTTGAAGCACCAACTTACGATATTACCCACATTGTGGACAGGGTAGGAGGCGGTGATTCGTTTATGGGCGGGTTGATTTATGGCTTGCTCACTTACAACGACGACCAGAAAGCCCTTGACTTTGCAGTGGCTGCATCCTGTCTGAAACACACCGTTTACGGCGATTTTAACCAGGTAACTGTGGAAGAAGTAGAAAAACTCATGAGTGGAGATGCGTCAGGGAGAGTAGCGAGATAAGGGCCTCCCCTGGCCCCTCCAAAGGAGGGGATTGTTTGAATTTTGAATTTTAATATTTTAGAAAACTGGTTGTCCCGCCAGTTCTCCTTAGGGGGAGATAGAGGGGGCTTAATTATGGCTCGATTTACAAGAATAGAAGTAGCACAAAAAATGAAGGAAACCGGAATGGTTCCGGTGTTTTACAATGCCGATCCTGAAGTGTGCAAAAAGGTAGTCAAAGCCTGTTACGATGGAGGAGTTCGTGTGTTTGAATTCACCAATCGCGGCGACTTTGCAACCCTGGTTTTTGCTGAACTAAACAAATGGGCTGCGAATGAATGTCCGGGAATGATAATGGGGGTAGGTTCTGTAATTGACGAAGGAACCGCTGCGATGTACATTGCCCTCGGCGCGAATTTCATTGTATCGCCACTCATCGATGAAGCAACCGCGCGGGTCTGCAACAAACGGAAAATTGCCTGGAGCCCCGGTTGCGCAACGGTTACTGAAATTGGAAGAGCACATGAACTGGGAGCTGAAATTGTAAAAGTATTTCCCGGTTCTCAGGTTGGTGGCCCCGGTTTTGTGAAGGCAGTAAAAGGCCCGATGCCGTGGACCAGCATTATGCCCACCGGCGGTGTTTCTCCAACCGAAGAAAACCTGAAAGCCTGGTTTGAAGCAGGTGTTTCCTGTGTGGGAATGGGGTCAAAATTATTCCCCAAAGAGGTATTGGCAGAAGAAAATTATACAGCCATTTCAAAAAAATGTGAAGAAGCACTTGAAATTATCAGAAGATACAAATAAACCAATTAGAATAATGAATTATAAAAAATTATTGAAACTAACAGGAGTGGTACTTTTGCTGATCTCCTTTTCCTGTAACGGGCCGTCAAAAATCAGGAAACTAAAACTGGCACACGGATTACCTACCGACCATCCCGTGCACGAAGCGATGATGTTTATGGCACAGCGGGCCAACGAACTTTCAAACGGAAAACTTAAAATTGATGTTTATCCTTCGGGACAACTCGGCTCGGAGCAGCAATGCGTTGAATTAGTCCAGATTGGGAGCCTGGCCATCACCAAGGTTTCGGCCGCTGTAATGGAAAGTTTTGCCGAAGAATACAAAGTGTTTGGGTTGCCTTATATTTTCAGATCGAAAGAACACCTGTTTAAAGTGATGGATGGCGAGATTGGCAAAGATTTGTTGCTGAGCACCGAGGATAAATGGATTCGTGGCCTGACTTATTACGATGCCGGGGCACGCAGTTTTTATACCATTTCGAAACCCATAACTCACCCAGATGATTTGAAAGGAATGAAAATCAGGGTGATGCGTAGTATTACCGCCATGGAAATGGTGAAAGCGCTCGGCGGTTCGGCTACCCCTATTTCGTGGGGCGAACTTTACACAGCCTTGCAAAGCGGTGTGGTTGACGGCGCGGAAAACAACCCGCCCAGCCTTTATACATCGCGGCACTACGAAGTTTGCAAATACTATTCGCTCGACGAGCATACCACCATTCCCGATGTACTTGTTATCAGCCAGTTTGTTTGGGATAAACTCACCGACCAGGAAAAAGAATGGATACAGCAGGCAGCCGATGAGTCGGCAGTCCTGGAACGTAAACTCTGGGCCGAGTCCGAAAAAATGTCGCTGGAAGAAGTGCAAAAGGCAGGTGTTAAAATCAATTATCCCGATAAAGAACCATTTATTGAAAAAGTACAGCCCCTGATCGAGAGCTACCGCAGCAATGAGTCCATTTATTCCTATATAAAACGAATTAAAGCCGTTGAATAAAATTTGGTGTTATGACATTACGAAACAGAATAGAAAAAATTTTGGGATGGATACTCGTATTTTTTATGAGTATCTTAGTGATTGACGTATTGTGGCAGGTAACCAGCCGGTATGTGATGAATTCGCCGAGTAATTTTACCGATGAACTTGCCGGTTACCTGCTGATTTGGGTGGGTGTTTTGGGCGCTGCCTATGTGGCAGGCAAACGCGAACATTTGGCCATCGACCTGCTCATTCAACGCAGCTCCCCTGCGCGAAAATTCAAACTGGAAATGGTTATCAGCATTTTGGTGATTTTATTTTCGATAGCCGTACTCGTTGTTGGTGGCACCTGGCTGTCGTACACCCGTTTTTACCTCGAAGTAAAATCATCGGCTTTGGGAATGCCGCTCGGATTTGTTTATCTCGTGCTGCCCATCAGCGGAGTTTTAATCGCCTATTTCGATATCGATAATATGAGACTTCTGATGAAAGAAAACCGGAAATTAAAAACAAGCTAACTATGGAATTTTTTGAAGTAATTGTATTGGTTGTCAGTTTTATAATCCTTTTGGTAATTGGAGTTCCAATTGGTTTCAGTATAGGTATTTCCGGTATTTTGACCATGCTGGTGAGCGTGGATGTCATTCCGGCACTAACCACCTTTGCACAACGCATGGGCACCGGTCTCGACAGTTTTGCCCTGCTGGCTATTCCTTTTTTTATTTTAGCAGGAAATATAATGAACAGCGGGGGGATTGCCATCCGGCTCATTGATTTTGCCCGGGTGCTCGTTGGAGGCATTCCCGGGGGAGTTGCCATGGTAAATGTTTTGGCGAATATGCTGTTTGGAGCTATTTCAGGTTCGGCTGCTGCTTCTGCTTCTGCTATCGGCAGTATTATGCAACCCGAAATGAAAAGAGAAGGCTACCCCGAAAATTTCAGCGCTGCTGTTAATATCACTTCAGCAACAACCGGGTTATCCATTCCGCCCAGTAATGTGTTAATTGTTTATTCACTTGCCAGTGGTGGTGTTTCAATTACCGCGCTGTTCCTTGCCGGTTATTTGCCCGGGTTTCTTACGGGTATCGGGATTATCATCACAGCCATCACCATGCTCATTTACAAACGGAAAGGATTAAAAGCTGCACTTAAAACGCTGGGTATTGTTTCGGCAATTGGTATTTTTCTGGTACTTGCTTATCAGGGGGTTTCATTTTCAAAGGCTAATTTTTCGCCCACAGCAAACCGCATATT
>NZ_JBSQIC010000109.1:0-10006 GCF_055108615.1 Tangfeifania sp.
GTCTTGACCCTTCGACTATAGATTATGACAAAGGCAATCATTTTCACTCGTTTCTTATAAGCGATGGCGATAATATGCAATGGACAATAGGTTCTTTTGTTTTATCAGATGCATATTGGTCAAATCCTTATTTAAGCAGTGTGCCGGTTAGTTTTACTTCGTGTCCGTCGAATATTTCAATGATGGCTCCCGATGCTTATCGCGAAATGGTAAGGACTCAGAAAGATGGTATTTCTGTTGTTGAATATGGTGGAGGTTATCACTATCCCGACTTATTTGCCTCGAAAAGAGGTGATGAAGCTTCAGAAATAACGCATGATTTTGTAAAGAAGGTAAATGTTCATATGAAGCGGACAGGGACTAAGGTGTTTGGATTTATTGTTCACGATCTTGATAGTAAAGCAGCAATGGATGCTTATCAGATATATGTTGATGAACTGGAAGATATTGCAGGGATAGTTGCTGTACAATATGCTCCCTATCATGGTGGATTAGGCGATGTCTATTGGTTCAAAAACAAAAAAGGAATCGAAATTCCTATAGTCACAGCCAAATACTCCATGTGGAAAAGTCTGAAGATGATGGAAGATTATGCGGGAAATCCCAAAACATTACCAGCAAAAATAAACAGAGATGTGGAAAAGGATAAAGCTGATGGGGAAAAAACTTTTTCGTGGACTTCTGTTCATGCCTGGTCTAAGTTTCATAATCCTGCTTATCCAAATAATCCCGATGAATTGGCAGCCGGAGTTTCTCCGGTAAAATGGGCTGTTGAAAAATTATCAAATGACATCAAAGTGGTTTCAATAGAAGAACTTCTCTGGCGGTTAAGAATGGAACACAATCCTGAAGAAACTAAAGAACTAATAAATAATTGATTACAGCAGTAATGCTTTCATTTAAGTATATACATTATCGTTTAATTAAGCATATATTTTGGGGGTTGAAATATTTTTATGTTTATTCAATTCCCAAGAAGGTTTTTTAATTTACAAGGAAATCGCTAATCTATGAAAAATAAAATACAGCGTAAGGTTTGTGTAATAACTTTTATGATTTTAGCTTTTGCGAATCTACTTTTCGGGCAGCAACCGGCTGACAGAGTGGATGGAAGTCCATTCCCAGTTTCTTCGGTGCCCGACAAACTTTTTGTAATAAATGATTCTGATTTTAGTGAGTCAGAATTGTTCACTATCAATACACTTCAAGGTTTGTTGGCAAAAACAAAGCCAATAATTTACCGTGACCATGGCGGAGGTTATTCAGAGTGGTTGGAAGATATTAAGGAAAATACTTCAGTAATTATTGATAAAACTTTTTCGACTGATTTTGAGGGGCTTATTAAGCATTTTAAAGATTCTGTTGAAGGATATGTACTATGCAATCTGCACAATAATTCATCAAATACAGCCATTTCAATTTGTGGCCTTTTAAATGCAATAGCTGTAACATCAGAAAGTGTTGATTTAATGAATAGTCTTGAGATTAGAATGCTGGAAGATGTTCGATCGAGAGATGAACATTGGGCATTCAATCAGTATAAAGATCAGTTTAGTACAAGAGTAATTACTTATCAAAAAGAAGGAAAGGATTTGTTCCTAGGTGATTATTCTGTTTATTCTCAGTCCTTTTACTTTTTTGAGGATATAGATAACTATCTTACCAATCTGGCCTTTTCCAGGATGGATGACAACAGCATGCTATTTGGTTGGGGAGACGATGAGTATAAAACGGTATCAAAAGCTTCATCAACTTCATTAAATGTTATACCTTCAGACTGGGCGCTAAATTTATCTACCCTTTCAAACTTCGAGGCAGAAACAAAACAACGAAATCATCTGGATACTATAATTAAGCAAGAAAATGTACATACGGTTTGCTTTGTAATGACCGACGGTGATAATGTGCAATGGATGCTCAGTGATTTTGGAACCAGTCAACGTTGGTTTGCCAGTCCAGATCGGGGGAAAATTGATTTGGGATGGACAATCTCACCTGCCCTTTGTGAGTTAGCCCCAACCGTAATGAAATATTTTTATGATCGCTCCTCCGATTCAGAGAGTGGAAGAGACTATTTTATAGCTGGTCCATCGGGAATAGGTTACAACTATCCGGGGCAGTATCCTGCAAAAAATACGATGAGTGAGTTACTAAACGAATACATGAAAAAGAGCGATTTAAATATTGTAAATGTTATAGATGATCCAGGAAATTTAGATGCTGTTAAACCTTACTTGGATCAGGAGGCAATTGATGGCATCTTTCTGTATTCTTACGCCGATTATTATACAGGTTTAAATGGTAGTATTCAATGGTATAATGATAAGCCAGTTATTGGAGGTCGGGCTGCGTTATGGGACGGTGCGAATTCACCACAAAGGTTGGCGAATATTTTAAATAATATGCCTCGAAATCCTAAAGCGGCCAGCGGTTACAGCTTAATTCCTGTTCATGTTTGGTCAATGGATGTAAGCGATGTGAAAGCTTGCGTAGATATGCTAAACTCGAATGTACGTGTTGTTGCTCCAGATGAATTTGTAGAACTGATCAAAGCAAATCTATCAGACCAAACAACACATTCAAATTTATTAGAGTTTGAAGATAATAAAATCAAATTATCACAAAATTTTCCTAATCCGGTTAAAAATAATACTACAATTCGCTACTATCTTCCTGAAAATGCCGATATAGTCATCCTATCAATTTACCATATAAATGGAGGATTGTTGAAAGAAATACAGAAGAAAAATCAAGTTTTGGGTTGGCATGATCTTAAGCTCTCGACAAAAGAATTTACCCATGGAACTTATTTATATAAAATAAAAGTGGATGATAATTGGAGTGAATCATCTTTAAAATTCATGGTTGTAGAATAAATTAATTATAAAAATTATGTATAGAAAATTAACATTATTAGTTGTGATTATTGGCTCAATGTCGATACTCAGTGTTCGTGCACAGCAGCCCGTTGATTATGTGAATACATTGATGGGAACCGATTCAGAATTTAAATTGTCGAACGGTAATACGTATCCGGCGATAGCGTTACCCTGGGGAATGAACTTTTGGACACCCCAAACCAATAAAATGGGAAACGGTTGGGTTTATGGTTACGATGCCAATAAAATACGCGGTTTCAAACAAACCCACCAGCCCAGCCCGTGGATGAACGATTACGGACAGTTTTCACTTTTCCCTTTAACGGGCGATTTGAGAATAACCGGAGACGAACGTGCGAGCTGGTTTTCTCACAAAGCCGAAACGGCTAAGCCGCATTACTACAAAGTGTATCTGGCCGATTACGATGTTACGACCGAGATTACGCCAACCGAACGTGCTGCCATGTTTCGTTTCACCTTTCCCGAGAGCGAAAAATCGTATGTGCTGGTCGATGCTTTCGACCGCGGTTCGTATGTGAAGCTGATCCCTTCAGAAAATAAAATTATAGGTTATACCACCCGCAACAGCGGGGGTGTGCCCGAAAACTTCAAAAACTACTTTGTGGTGGTGTTCGACAAGCCATTTGTTAAAAGCGAAGTGTGGAGCAAAGATAAAATTAAGGAGGGAATAACCGAGTTGGAGGACAACCATGTTGGCGCGGCCATTCAGTTTAAGACCACGAAAGGAGAAACAATCCATGCACGCGTGGCATCATCGTTTATCAGCTATGAGCAGGCCGAACGCAACCTGAAAGAACTGGGAGGAGACTCATTCAACCAGATCAAAGAAAAAGGGGCAGCGATTTGGAACAAGGAACTATCCCGCATTCGGGTCGAAGGAGGCACAGACGACCAGATTGAGACTTTTTATTCCTGCCTGTACCGGGTGTTGCTTTTCCCACGGAAGTTTTACGAATATGACGAAAACGGCGAGGTTATGCACTACAGCCCATATAACGGTGAAGTGTTGCCAGGATACATGTTTACCGACAATGGTTTTTGGGATACTTTCCGGGCCGTATTTCCGTTCTTCAATTTGATGTACCCTTCGTTAAATGAAAAGATACAGGAAGGCCTGGCCAATACGTATAAGGAAAGCGGTTTCCTGCCCGAGTGGGCCAGTCCCGGTCACCGATCGGTCATGATCGGGAACAATTCGGCCACAATTGTTGCCGATGCATACCTGAAAGGGCTTCGTGGTTATGATATTGAAACCTTGTACGACGGGCTGTTGCACGGCACCGAGCATGTACACCCGAAAGTAAGTGCTACCGGTCGGTTGGGGCACCAGTACTACAACGAGCTGGGCTATATTCCCTACGATGTTGGTATCAACGAAAATGCTGCCCGCACACTGGAGTATGCTTTTGCCGATTTCTGTATTTACCAGTTGGGCAAATCGCTGGGCAAGCCCGAAAGCGAGATTGGCATTTTTGCCAAACGGGCGATGAACTACAAGAATTTGTTCGACAAGGAAAGCAATCTTATGCGTGGGAAGAATGAAGACGGGACATTCCAGTCACCGTTCAGCCCGTTTAAGTGGGGCGATGCATTTACCGAAGGAAACAGCTGGCACTATACATGGTCGGTTTTCCACGACATGCAGGGATTAATAGACCTGATGGGTGGCAAAAAGGAGTTTGTCAAAATGCTGGATTCTGTGTTTATTGTACCTCCAGTTTTCGATGAATCGTATTACGGACAAGTGATTCACGAAATTCGTGAGATGCAAATTATGAACATGGGCAACTATGCACACGGCAACCAACCCATTCAGCATATGATTTATTTATACAATTATGCCGGCCAGCCCTGGAAAACGCAGTACTGGCTTCGTGAAGTGATGGATCGACTTTACACACCGCAAGCTGACGGATATTGCGGCGATGAAGATAATGGACAAACTTCGGCCTGGTATGTGTTTACGGCTATGGGATTTTACCCTGTGGCTCCGGCAACCAAAGAATATGTGATTGGTTCGCCGCTGTTCAAGAAAATTATCGTGGAACTTGAAAATGGCAATACCATCAGTATTGAAGCACCGAGGAACGGGAAAGATAATCGCTACGTCCGGTCAATTGATCTGAACGGAAAGTCCTACAGCAAAAATTACTTCAATTATGATGAGCTGATGAAAGGTGCCACCATTAATTTTGAAATGGATGATGAACCTAACAAAAGGCGAGGGACCCAAACATCCGATTTCCCCTATTCATTTTCGAATGAATAAAGAGTTGAAAGGATAAATCCAAAAGTATTATGCAAAGTTTAGTTAGGTCAGATATTAATAGCAGAGGCTGTATCAAAGAGTTTTCTGATGTTTAGGTCCAATTTGAATTGTTAATTCGACTATTAGGAAAAACCAGGCGTTTGGGAAGACTCTATCTACAGTCAGGAAGGCTTGACTAGTTCATTGAAGCGATATAAGAATAGGAATGAGGAATTTATATAAAGATCAACCCAGGAGGAGTATATTGGCACGGTGCATTGTATGGGTTCTTAATTAATCATGGACATTATGTGCCTGAAAAAAACAAAGGGTAAAATTATTTTTGACTGGAGTTAAACCAAATTGGCCACGATAAAATTGATTCTGTCTATTTCTGGGATTAAAACCGACAATAATATCAATTTGGATTTTTAAGTTAATTTATAAAGCTAAAAGTTATGAAGTATTGCTGTTTTATAATTGTTTTTTTTCTTGCTGTTGGTTTAATGAATGTCAATGGTACAGAGAATGAGGATTTGGTTAAGTACGTAAATACACTACAGGGCACCAACTCTAAATTTGAGTTGACTCGTGGGAATACTTATCCAACTACCGCTTTGCCTTTCGGAATGCATACCTGGACACCCCAAACCGGCATAAATGGAGATGGATGGAAATACCAGTTTTTTAAAGATTCAATCCGGGGGTTTCAGCAGGCACATCAGTGCAGTTCGTGGTCTAACGATTATTGTGTTTTTTCATTGATGCCGGAAACCGGCAGGTTACAATTTAACCAGTTTGACAGGGCAGCACAATTCAATCATGAAAATGAAACTGCCAAACCTCATTATTATGCTGTTGAACTTGATAATCAAATATCAGTTAAAATATCGCCTACTGTAAGGGGAGCGCACCTTCGCTTTTCATTTCCTGAGAGTCAGGCTTCTTACATCACTCTGGACGGTTATACCGGACTAAGTATGGTGAAAATTATTCCCGGAAAAAATACAATTATCGGGTATGTGCATAATGGACGCCAGATTCCCGATAACCTGAAAAGCTATTTTATAATCCGTTTCGACAAGCCTATAAAAGAATATGGTGTTTGGGAAAATCGTAACAACGAAAAATGGGATGGAAAAGCAGAATTGGAAGGAGAAGGCGCCGGTGCCTGGGTGCAATTTGAAGACGGAGTTTCAGTGCAGGCCAAAGTGGCTTCTTCATATATTAGTTTTGAGCAAGCCGAACGAAATCTTGAAACGGAACTGGGTCGATTTTTAACGCTTGAAGAAACCCGTGAAAAGGCTTGGGATATATGGAATAATCACCTTCATCGGATATATGTGGAAGGCGGAACAGAAGAAGATAAGGCTACATTTTATTCCTGCTATTTCCGGGCAAGTTTATTTTCACGAAAATTTTACGAACTGGACTTGAATGGAAATCCTTATTATTTTAGTCCGTACGACGGGAAAATTCATTATGGATATTTATATACTGACACAGGCTTTTGGGATACTTTCAGGGCTCAGTTTCCACTAAATGCGCTCTTATATCCAACTATGCAAGGTCGTTATGTGGCTTCCCTGCTCGATGCATGGGATCAGTGTGGGTGGCTTCCTTCCTGGTCCTTTCCGGGGGAAGCTGGTAGCATGATCGGCAATCATGCAATTTCGCTTTTGGCTGATGCCTGGGCAAAAGGTATCCGCACATATGATCCGCAAAAAGCGCTTAAGGCTTATTATCATGAAGCAACAAACAAGGGACCTTGGGGGCCTGCCAACGGCCGTCACGGTTGGAAAGAATATTTCACTCTGGGGTATGTTCCTTACCCGAAATACCGCGAAGGAACCGCAAAAACCCTTGAATATGCTTATGATGATTTTTGCGGATATACGTTGGCGGAAATGACCGGAAATTCATTTTATTCAGAAATTTTTTCAAGGCAAATGTATAATTATAAGAATGTATTCGATCCGTCAGTTGGCTTTATGAGAGGAAGAGATATTACAGGTAAATGGAACCCTGACTTTGATCCATACGAATGGGGAGGACCCTTCACCGAAGGTAATGCCTGGCATTATTTATGGTCTGCATTTCATGATGTCCAGGGATTAATTGATTTGCTGGGTGGAAAAGAGAAGTTTGTGGCTAAAATGGATTCGGTGTTTTCTGTTCCCAATATTGTAAATGTAGGAACTTACGGAGGAAAAATTCATGAAATGACAGAAATGGAAATTGCAGAAATGGGACAGTATGCGCATGGAAATCAACCCATTCAGCATATGATTTACCTGTATAATTATGCCGGTGTGCCATGGAAAGCCCAGAAATGGGCAAGGACTATTATGGATAAATTGTATGATGCATCAGAAAATGGTTATCCGGGTGATGAGGACCAGGGTCAAACTTCATCCTGGTATGTATTGAGTGCACTTGGCTTTTACAGCGTTTGCCCTGGAACAGATGAATACGTTTTAGGAAGCCCGGTTTTTCAAAAAACTACCATTACTTTAGAGGACGGGAAAAAGTTTGTTATAGAAGCTGAAGATAACAGTAACAAAAACATTTACATACAATCAGCTACATTAAACGGAGAAGAATATTCACGCAATTACCTTAGATTCAGTGATATCACTAACGGAGGTGTTTTTAAATTGAAAATGGGGAATCGACCCGATAAAAAACGTGGAACTGATGATGCAGATTTCCCTTTTTCATTATCAAATAAGGAATAATAATATAGATTTTATTATGCAACTAAATCTAAAATATAATAAAAAGGGTACACATTGATTTAATAATGAGAGGTATATTCGTATTAATATTCTTGTTTGCAAGCAGTGTCGCAGGTATAGGACAAACTGCAACAAATTTTTTCCCGACAACGAAATGTTATAAAAAGGAAATCGTAACCTTTAATTATGCCAGCGTTTCTCAAGGAACCCGGCTGGCGGCAGTTTCCTTGCAAGGCCTTGTTAACAGGGATACTGCAAGCATTTTTTTAAAAGATAATTTGTCGGATAATATGTTTCAGCTCTATCTTGATAAAGACCTTATTTCTGTCAAGAAAGAATATACCAATATCTATAAGTTATTGAGCGATTTCAAGGTGTTTTTTAAAGGTGCTGTCGTTTACGACCCTACTAAGCTTTTTACCATTAACCTGGCAACTAATGTTGCTGGGGTAGAAGACCGAATAATTATTTCTCCGGATATGGTGGAAGATTTTAAGAGAAAAACGGGCAATGCTGATATCAAGAATTTACGAGATAATAATTTCGTGAATGTAAAAGAAGCCTTTTTCTGGTTCAAACAAAATATATATCCATCTCAGATAAAAATCGTTTTATCTGTCGCCAATAAAGGATACATGCACGATGTATATCGAGATTACCTGATTGAGTTTAAAATTCCAACTTTTTGGCTTCCGGGCCATAAAGATTCTGATTACAATATAGAGTATGAAAATTTGATCAAAACCATGTTTGAAGAAACACCGGATAATATTCCGGTTTTAGGTTTTTGGCCTGATGGAGAAGGAAACGGCTACGAAGAGTTTAATGGTGTTAAATTAGCCGGATTATATGGAAAGTTCACTGTTGTTAATACGTGGGTCGGTAATTATTCTTTCCATTCGGCATTTGTCGATAATCATGACTATGTTCAGACAAAAGTCAGGTCCAAAACGTTTCATGAATATGATCCCAAAAAGAAATATGTGGCGCTGATTATGATTGAAAGTGGTGATTCACCGGCTTATATGCAATACGGCTTTTATGACCGGCAGTGGAATGATCCATACAGGGGGCAGGTACCAATTAGCTACGGGATAAATCCATCCATGAGAATGCTACTTCCAGTTATGACTAGGGATATTTATGAGTCAGCAATAGAAAATGACTTCTTCTTTTGCTCAATTTCAGGAGCAGGGTATTGCTATCCTTTTGAGAATTATGGTCAGTCAACATCCAATCCAAATAAGGTATTATCAGATTACTTTAAGATGACAGACGACAATATGGCTTTGCTTGATTTAGACATGATGGGTTTGTATACTCATCCAAATACGACAAATGGAAAGTGGACACTTTCTGATGAACAATTATTTATAAACTTTATTGAGCCAATGGACGGTTTAAAGTCTGTGGTGTCAGGCATGCATCGTACAGGTTACACCGGAGCTTATTCCAATGCTTATTATAATAATTATGGAAAGGATGTTACGGTGCATCATACAATGACATTTTGGCCAGCAAGTGGCGATTTTTCGAATCCGTCACAATATGCAAATGAGCTGTATGACGATGAGTCTGTTAATTTTCTTGAAAATGAAATAAAAACATATGGAGCTGATTTGAATTTTATTCAAGCTATGTTTTACAGCTGGATATATGGACCAAGAAGACTTAAAAAGCTAATGGATAAAATGAATCAACAGGGGTATATTTTTGTAACATTAAATGAATTTGATGTAATCTATCGAAATAGTCAAAATCTGACGACAAATATAAACTCCATTGCCAACAATGAATCCGAGATTAGATGTTTCCCAAATCCAGTAAGAGATACATTGTTTTTCTCAAAAGAGATTAATGGAGTTTTAAAAATTTGTGATATGAATGGAACGGTCATTATACAAAATGAAGTTTCACAAACAAGGAAATTAGATCTTACAAAATTCCAAAATGGAAGCTATAAGATTCAATTACGTGACAATGCCGGGATTTCACATTCCTTTATTGTACTTAAAAAATAAGTAACTACTCAGGTACCTATTGAGGGATAAATGTATGAAGAAAAAATAAGAATCGTAACATTTTGCGTTAACTCAATTTCCTTGAAGTGAGGGTGATTT
>NZ_JBSQIC010000110.1:0-9584 GCF_055108615.1 Tangfeifania sp.
AACAAATATTCAATAAAAAAAACAGGAACAGTAAAATTCACGGATCTTTTAAAAATTTAACTTTGAACAAAAATATTTCTACTTATTTTTACTGATTTAAAATTAAAATGAATATGTTACGAAAGTCAATGATTTTATTGCTTGCCCTAACAGCGAGTATTCTCACTTATGCTCAGAATGATTACCTCGAAGCCGATGCAAAAGATAATGAAAAAATTTATCAGGGTGGCGATACTCACAAGGTAAAAACCTATAGCCATAAATTTAAATCGGAAAAGCCCAAAAATGTAATTCTTTTAATTGGCGACGGAATGAGTTTACCTCAGCTCCAGGCCGGTTTAATCGCAAACAAAGGACAGCTGTTCATCCAAAATTTCAAATATACAGGGCTGATAAGTACACATTCAGCTGACAATTACATAACCGATTCGGCTGCAGGCGGGACCGCCATTTCATCAGGTGTAAAAACATACAATGGTGCCATTGGGGTTGATGTAAATGAGAATCCGGTTAAAACTATTTTGGAAGATGCCGAGGACAAGGGATTAGCCACCGGGCTTGTCTCCACATCATCTATTACACATGCCACACCCGCCTCGTTTATTGCTCACCAAACCAGCCGGAATATGTATGAAGAAATTGCCGCCGATTTTCTGAAAACAGATATCGACGTGTTTATTGGCGGGGGCTATAAACATTTTACCGAACGCGAAGATGGCCGCAACCTTGCAAACGAACTGGAACAAAAAGGTTACGTTGTGGAGCAGGACCTGAACAAAATTAAAAAAGGAAAAAAAGGAAAGCTGGCTGGGTTTACAGCTCCGGAACATAACGGAAGAGTAGCCGAACGCGGTGATATGCTGCCTGTTTCCACCAAAACAGCCATTACTGTTTTAAGCAAGAATAAAAAAGGTTTCTTCCTGATGGTTGAAGGTTCGCAAATTGACTGGGGCGGCCATGCCGGAAGCACAATTTATGTGGTGGAAGAGATGCTCGATTTTGACCAGGCTATTGGCGAAGCCCTGGAGTTTGCATCCAAAGACAAAGAGACACTGGTTATTGTTACCGCCGACCATGAAACCGGTGGAATGGCTATCCTGGAAGGCAATCCTGAAACCGGCATGGTAAAAGGAGAATTTACAACCGGAGGGCACACCGGATTAATGGTGCCTGTTTTCGCTTATGGACCGGGTGCCGAAGAATTTATTGGTTTTTTAGACAACACCGACATCAATAAAAAAATTAAAGAACTGATTATTAACAACTAATAACAAAACTGCCAAAATTGAAGCCGAAGCCATAGACTAATGGTTTTCGGCTTTTTTATTGTTTTTCGCAATAGTTTTTCTATTTTTCGGCATTCAATTAAATAATTTCTTATGAATGAGGCTCTGGAAGTACTTGATCATGTACGATTAAACTTCTCTCCCAGCGGGTTGTTCGCGTTAAATGTTGTAATTGCCTTTGTAATGTTCGGCGTGGCGCTCGATATAAAATGGCAGCATTTCAAAGATGTCATCCTCAAACCCAAATCCGCTATTACAGGTGCTATTTCGCAGTTTTTCCTGTTACCGTTTATAACATTCTTGTTTGTTATAATACTGAACCCCACTCCTACCGTGGCACTTGGCATGATTTTAATTGCTTCGTGCCCCGGAGGAAATGTTTCAAATTTTATGAGCTTGATGGCCAAAGGAAATGTGGCACTTTCGGTTAGTCTCACCGGATTCGCCACTTTAGCGGCCACTTTTATGACACCATTGAATTTTGCCGTTTGGGGGAAAATGTATTTGAACCACTACAATGCCTCTGGCGCAGGGAATTACCTGGTACCAATTGAAATTGATTTCATGCAAATGGTGCAAACCGTAATTGTTTTACTCGGATTACCGGTTATTGCAGGCCTTTTATTTTCAGAATACCTACCCAAATTCACCCAAAAAATCAAGAAACCCATAAAACAGGCTTCAATTCTCATTTTTATAGCATTCGTAATTATTTTACTTTCGGCCAATTTCAGCCATTTCATCCGTTTTATCCACCTCATATTTTTAATTGTACTTGTGCACAATGCCCTTGCCCTAACAACTGGTTTTACCTTTGCTTCGGCATTGAAACTGCCGCGTGTTGACCGCCGCTCAATAACCCTTGAAACGGGAATACAAAACTCCGGACTTGCACTGGTGCTCATGTTCAATCCCAAAATTTTTCCACCGGAACTTGAACTGGGCGGCATGACATTTATTGCAGCCTGGTGGGGAGTGTGGCACATTGTGAGCGGGCTGGCAATTTCAGGGCTTTGGTCCCGAAAACCGTTATATCAAACTGCTGTGCAATGAAATATGAGAAGTGGTCGTTGGGGTACTGGTTTCTGAAACAGTATATTTCATTTGCCGACTGGCTTATCCACAAAAAAGTAATTATTACCGGCAAAGATAAAATTCCGAAAAACAAACCGATTGTTTTCGCTCCCAACCATCAAAATGCCTTAAGCGACCCGATGGTCGTTCTGTTGCATACCCGCTACCAACCTGTATGGCTTGCACGGGCTGACATTTTTGGAAAATCGAAAATTACCGACACCATTCTCCGCTTCCTGAAAATTATGCCGGTTTACCGTTTGCGCGATGGCAAAGCCAATCTTGAAAAAAATGAAAAAACATTTTCGGATTCCATAAAAGTGTTGGAAAACAATTTTGCGCTGGCACTTTTCCCTGAAGCCGCGCATTCTGCCAAACACCAAATGCTGGCTCACAAGAAGGCCGTGCCGCGCATTGTTTTTATGGCCGAAGAGAAAAGCAAAAACAAGCTCGACATTCAAATTATTCCAACGGGAATTTATTACAGCAGCTACTGGAAATTTAACCGGACGGTGATTGTTAACTTCGGGGATCCAATTCCGGCAAAAGATTACCTGGAACAGTATCACGAAAATCCAAATTTAGCCACCATTGCGCTCAAAACAAGAATTCACAAGTCAATTCTGCCGTTAGTTATAAACTTTAAAACAAAGCGGTTTTATAACGAATTTGAGGCAATAAGAGAAGTTTACGGATCATATTTTTTAAGAAAACAGAATTGGAAATATTCAACTTTAAACCGGTTTAAGTCGGACCAAATTTTGGCTGAAAAATTAGATAAACTGGAAACTGAAAAACCGGAAATGACAGAACAGGTTGCCAAAGATGCCGGCAGCCTGAATTCTAAAATAAAAAAACTAAAACTCAGAAGCTGGCTGTTCAATTCCACACCGCAACGCCTTTTTGGAAAATTAGTTTTTAATATCCCAGTATTGATTTTAGGGCTGCCAGTATTTTTATACGGTTTCATTTTCAACGCACTTCCTTTTTTTATTATCGATCAGTTTGTGCGCAAAAAAGTAAAAGATTTTTCATTTTGGAGTACCTTCTTTCTGGGGGCGGGCATTATTGTTTTTCCGTTTCTTTACTTGCTTGAACTGCTTGCTGTATCCTGGATTATTCCGGGCATTTGGCTGAAAATATTGTTTTTGGTGAGTTTACCTTTGACCGGCAAACTGGCTTTCAAATGGTTTGTACTATTTCGAAAAACCGCCGGAATGTTCAGGTACCTGTGGTTGAAAAAATTTAACCCGAAAATCTATCGCCAGCTTTTAAATGAAAAGCAAAGTTTGACCGAAAAACTGGATACCCTCCTGTAAATTTATCGCCTTGTTCTCTTCGATCGTTTCTGGCGTTTTTTGGTTCGTTTAAAACGATCGGAATAGTTCTTTCTTGAACCCTCTTTTTTCTTTCGCTGATGAAAAGCGCCCTGGTAGGTAGGATCGTCAATTTTCCGCTGCCTGTCAATTTCACGCAACTGGCGTTGTCGTTCATCAAAATCAGTTTCAACAACTTCCACTCCTTCGGGGAGCTCCTGCAGCGGAATTTCCATTCGAATCAACTCCTCAATTTTTTCCCAGTGCCACTCTTCCGACGGTTCGATAAACGTAATGGCATTGCCCCGGTTTCCAGCTCTGGCTGTTCGACCAATGCGATGTACATAATTCTCGTAATCCGACGGCACATCAAAGTTGACCACATGGGTCACCATGCTCGCATCCATTCCCCGCGCCGAAACATCGGTGGTAATCAACACCCGCACTTCGCCGTGCTTAAAAGCCTGAATGGCATTAATGCGAGTGCTTTGCGCTTTATTTGAATGTAAAATACGAATCTCACCTTCAACTTTCCGCTTCACCACTTTATAAACCCCGTCGGCATGTTCCCTGGTTTTCACAAAAATGATGATGCGAGAAAAAGTTCCCTCATCAAGTAATAAATGTTTAAGCAGATTGAGTTTGGTGCGGTAATTCGGCACTTTATAAGCCACTTGGGTAACTTCTTCAACCGGGGTAGCCGAAGGAGCTACTTCCAGTTTTTCATAAAAATCGAGAAATTCTTCGGCCAGTTTTTCCACGCTTTCGGAGAAGGTGGCAGAAAAAAGGAGGTTTTGCCGACGGCCAGGTAAAATTTCCAGAAGTTGCCTGAGCTGGGGCATAAATCCCATGTCAAGCATCCGGTCGGCTTCATCGATAACCAGGTATTTTACCTTTTTAAGCGACAGCACACCGTTGTTGTACAGGTCGCGCAGGCGGCCGGGTGTAGCTACCAAAATGTCGATTCCCGGTTCCACAATTTCAGCATGTTTTGTCCAGCCAATACCACCATAAACAGCTGCATGCCGCAATTCGGAACGGGTGGTGAGCTCTGCCACATCTTCGCCTACCTGGATGGAAAGTTCGCGGGTAGGCACTAAAATAACCACGCGCGGATCGTTGCCTTCAGGCTTACGGAGTTTGGTCAGCAACGGCAAGAGATAAGCTGCCGTTTTGCCCGTGCCGGTCTGTGCTACCCCAACCACGTTTGCCCCCGAATTGATTTTTGGGATGGCTTGTTCCTGAATAGGTGTAGGCTCCTTAAAACCAATATCGTCCAGTGATTTTAAAATCGACCTGGCCACCTTGAGCTCTTCGAATGATTTCTTCATGCTGCAAAAATAGGAAAACTAAAGGATTACCTTACCCTGTACATTTTTCCCGGCAACGCTACCAGAAGATTTTTAAATTCCATATTCAACAAAAGCGCCGAAGCTTTGCTGGTAGGCATCCCCAGCTCACCTGAAATCTGATCGATAAACAGTTCGCCTTTTTCGCGGAGCAGATCCACCACTTTGGTTTCATCGGCAGTTAAGTCAGCAAAAAGAGTAGATTGGACAACTTTTTCTTTTTTGTTGCTTTCCCATCCCATAAAAAATTCGAGGTCGTCGATTCCTTCGATAAGGTCGGCACCGTTTAAGCGGATGATCCGGTTGCAGCCCCTCGAGTAAGTATCGTCGACCCGGCCGGGAAAGGCAAAAACATCGCGGTTATATGATGCGGCTATATCGGCAGTAATTAAGGCGCCACCCTTTTCAGCCGACTCCACAACAATTGTGGCATCGGCCAAACCGGCAATAATCCGGTTTCGGCGGATAAAGTTGGCGGGGTCGATTTTTGTACCACTCGGAAAGTCGGCTACCAACCCTCCAGTTCCCAACATTTTACGGGCAGTATCGGCATGTAGCGAGGGATATATTTTATCGAGCCCGTGCGCTACCACGCCAACTGTTGGAATGTCATACTTCAATGCCATTTTGTGCGCCTGGATATCGATTCCATAGGCCAGGCCGCTCACCACCAAAACCGGGTAGTTACGTTCAGAAAAGCCACTGATAAGTTTTTCGCAGGCATCCTTACCATAGTCAGTCGCATTCCGGGTACCTACAATACTCACAATCCGCTGCATATCGAGATTCATATTCCCCTTGGCATACAATATTACCGGGGCATCGACACAATTTTTCAGTCTTCGCGGAAAATTTTTATCCGTATAAAACAGCACATCGATTTTGTACTTTTCAATGAATTTTAATTCCTTTTCAGCACGTGCGAAAATTTCTTTGTTTTTTATTCGCCGCGCATTCACTTCACCAATACCGGGAATTTTTTTCAGTGCCTGGAACGATTGACTAAAAACACCTTCAACACTGCCTGCATACGCCACGAGGTTTCGCGCCAAAACACTCCCCACCCCCGGGATGAGCGACAGTGCAATTCGGTATAAATTTTCATTATTCATAATTGTACGGCAGAAATTAAACGTTTACGCCAAGCAATTTGTGCAAAGATGCCTCAACTTTTTTCCTGTCGTCGAAAGGCAATGCTGATAAACTCACCGAAGGGTACTCGGCTATTCCGCGTTTTGTCCTGATTATCAGGGTTAAATCAGTCATTTCCCCAAACATTGAATTCTCGAAAAGTGCGTTATGAAGTAATTGCTGAGGAAATTCAATGGCGTGGAAGTCAGTTTTTCCAAACCTGATTGCTTTGTAATAGCGCAGTAAAATTTTTTCGTTATCGTCGCTAAACTCGATGTACTGGTAATCGGCCACCTGAAAAAACAAATACCAAAGTGCAAACACCCCAACCATTCCAATGGCGTACAATGTATAATCTGTTAAAAACAACACCAGTGCAATTAGAGCAATTACAAGGCTTACCAGAAAAAACAGGCGGCGAAGTTTTACCACCCTTTTTTTATTTTTAATAACCATCAGCATTAATTTTTTTTTGAAAAACAGGCTGTGGCCCCTGATTCAAAATTCATAAAACAAATTTATTTTAACTTTACCGCAATTTAGCAGGTAACCATGGGAAATTCAAACATTTATTCCAAAATAATTTACACGCGTTCGCCACAAACCGAACTTCGGGCGTGGATTGAAAAATATGAACCGGGAAAAGTATTTCTGGCCTCAGAAAAAAAAGTGGATGAAATATGGATGCCCCAATTCGATGATTTTTTCCAATCAGAAGGCATAAAAAAAGTAGTAATTCCGGCAGGCGAAAACAACAAAAAGCTGGAATCGGTGGCAAAAATCTGGGAATTTCTTTCACAAAACGGAGCCGATCGGAAATCGCTGCTGATTAACATCGGCGGTGGTATGCTGACTGATTTGGCCGGGTTTGCAGCTTCCACCTTCAAACGCGGACTCGATTTCCTGAACGTTCCAACCACCTTGCTTTCGCAAGTGGATGCTTCAGTAGGCGGAAAAACCGGCATCAATTTTAACGGCCTGAAAAACGAAGTGGGAACTTTTAAAGAACCGGTGGCAGTTATCATTAATACTGATTTTCTGAAAACCATCGACCGCGAAAATTTCATTTCCGGTTATGCCGAAATGATTAAACACGGCCTGATAAAAAGCCCGGAACACCTGGAGGAATTAAAAATATTCGGCTTTAAAGATATTGATTATGAGCAGCTTCAGGAAATAATCCGGCATTCGGTAGAGGTGAAAAAATATTTTGTAGCCAGCGATTTTCAGGAAGGCGGCATTCGCAAAGCCCTGAATTTTGGACATACTGCCGGCCACGCATTTGAAAGCCTGGCAATGGAACAAAACCGACCGGTGTTGCATGGTTACGCAGTGGCTTACGGTATGATTACCGAACTCTTTTTGTCTGAAAAAAAATGCGGCTTCCCGCCAAATGAGCTACGCAGATTGGGTGACTGGCTATTAAAAATTTACGGAAAATTACAAATTGAAAAATCCGATTTTGAGCGTCTTCTTGAGCTGATGACCCACGACAAGAAAAATGAGTCGGGGCGAATCAACTTCACGCTTTTACCTAAAGTGGGCGAGATTAACATCAACCAAAATTGTGAGAAGGAGTTGATTTTTGAAGCTTTAAATTTTTATAAAAACTTAGAAACTTCGTGAAACTTCGTGTTTTAGTGACTTCGTGGCAGTATTTTAAAAAAAAAGCCACAAAGTCGCAAAGACTCAAAGGATTCACTAAGAAAATCGAAAATGAGATACCGGATTTCAATCAATAAAAATAAAATAGAGGGACGGATTAACCTGCCGGCATCCAAAAGCATAAGCAACCGGGTGCTTATCATCAATGCCCTGAGTTACAGCCCTTATCCTGTACACAATTTATCGGATTCTGACGACACAAAAGTTTTACTGAACGCGCTATTCTCCAATGAGAATAAATTTGACATCGGCCATGCCGGCACGGCAATGCGCTTCCTCACCGCCTTCATTTCCAAAATTGTTGGCGAATGGGAAATTACCGGTTCGGAAAGGATGAAACAACGTCCCATAAAAATTCTGGTGGATGCGCTGAACGAACTGGGTGCCAAAATCGAATACCTTGAAAAAGAGGGTTTCCCACCACTGAAAATTTTCGGTTCACATCTGAAAGGAAAAACCATTGAGCTCGACGGAAGTGTTTCGAGCCAGTATATTTCGGCACTGCTAATGATTGCACCAACCATTGAAAACGGCCTGACGATCAACCTGAAGGGTGATATCACATCGCGGTCGTACATTGAACTCACGCTGAAACTGATGGAAAAATTCGGTGTCAGGCATAAATGGGAAGGAAACTCAATTTACGTTCCTGAGCAAAAATATTTCCCTGTTGATTTTACCGTGGAAGCCGACTGGTCGGGAGCTTCGTACTGGTACGAGCTTCTGGCGCTGGCAGGAAAAGGTGAAGTTTTCCTGGAAAACCTGGTACTCGATAGTATCCAGGGAGATGCAATTCTTTCAGAATGGTTTGTTCCGTTTGGCATTGAGTCGGTTCAACAGGAAAATGGTGTGTTGTTAAAAAAGATCACCAAACCACAGGTGAGTAAATTGAATATGGATTTTATTGAAAATCCGGATGTGGCGCAAACGATGGCTTGTTTGTGTGTGGCCAAAAGAATTCCGTTTCATTTTACAGGATTGAAAACCTTAAAAATAAAAGAGACCGACCGGATTGCTGCTCTGCAAAACGAGCTGACAAAATTTGGTGCAAAATTAACTGAACCCGAACATGGCGAGTTGGCCTGGGACGGCAACATCGATTTACAAATGAAACACGAAACACCTGTTGTAAAAACCTACCACGACCACCGGATGGCACTGGCTTTTGCCCCAATGGCACTTTCTGGCTTGCAAATGGAAATTGATGATCCGATGGTAGTGACCAAATCATACCCGGCTTTTTGGGAAGATTTGAGGAACGTGGGATTTGAGATAAAAGAGGACTAAAGAAAATGTCATTTCGAATGAGGCACGAATGAGAAATCTGCTGATTTTGGGTAGATTTCTCCTCCTTCTTCATGCCAATGACAGATTTGTATATCATTCTTATTATGTGTGAAATAACAAATATCAAAAAAAACAATCACCAAATAAGCACCAAAAAACAAATCTCCAAACAAGAAAAATTTTGAAAGTTAAAGAATTTGAAAGTTGGAGTTTACGCCATTGGCATCCCTACGGGGTTTGTGATTTGTGGATTGTATTTTGGGATTTTTCTGTCATCTTCTTAAATTATTAAAGCTTTATAAAAATTCGTTTTTTATATAAAATCCATGCCGGTAAAGAAAGGGAAAATGAGGTCAGTCGGTGTCAGGCCATTCCATTCGGCATGAAGAAGCGGGGCATAAACATGGCTCCAGCTTCCGGGGTAATTCACCATAATCATTGCTCCTATGGTAAATCCGCGAAGTGCATCCAGCGAA
>NZ_JBSQIC010000111.1:0-9585 GCF_055108615.1 Tangfeifania sp.
TCATCATACTTGTGGTTATCCGTTTTATATCTGCCGTGGTTAAATCCGCCACTTCCCCGGAAATAAACCGGGTAAGTTCCATAAAACTGCTAATTGGACTGCGCAGATCATGAGCTATAATGGAGAAAAATTTGTCTTTTTCTGCATTTAGCTCGATTAACGCTTCATTTGCCTTTTTTATTTTGGCTTCGGCAATTTTAAGATCGGTAATATCAACAAGGGTTACAAGGCAATTTTCATCAGCATTGCTAATAATGCCTTTCATTAGGACATGTTTTGCAGAATCCTCGTTTTTTATAAACATGTTTTACAGCAGTTTTAATAATATGCCACAAAGATACGAAACCAGGTCCACATAAACAAATGAATTCGGGGACTACAAATGGTTTTCAAAAATACTGCAATTGATTATCAAGTAGTTACAAAATAAAATAACCGGAATTTGTGCATTTTTTTAATTTTTGGGTGGCATTTTTAACAAGTTGGGTTAAAACTTTTGAGAAAATTTCTATTCCTGATATTATCCGCAACGCCAAACGATGCAATCGTGCGGCAGCAAAGAATTCTCTGAAACGGGAACCCTTTTTTTATTATTTCACGGCCACAGTCTCAATTTCAATTAAAACCCCAAGCGGCAATTCTTTTACTGCAAAAGCTGCACGCGCCGGAGGGTCTTTCTCGTAAAACTCTCCATATACCTCGTTCATGGCTTTAAAGTTGGCCATGTCGCTAAGCAGGCAGGTCGATTTTACTACATCAGGAAAACTGTAGCCGGCCACTTCCAGGATAGCGCCAATGTTTTTCATCACCTGGCGGGTTTGCTCTTTTATTCCGCCTTCCACCACCTTCATAGTTTCGGGGTCGAGCGGCACCTGTCCCGAAATGTACAACGTGCCGTTTACTTCCACGGCCTGGCTGTAAGGCCCAATCGCCTGCGGGGCGTTGGGTGTAGAAATAACTTTCTTCATAATTACAGGTTTTAGAAATTATCGTAATGACTTTGTCGTTTCTGTATTTTCAGGTCTTTCAAAATTGAAGATTTGGCGTTGATGGTAAAGCTGTAGCTTTTGCGGAAACCAAACGGAACAAAACTGAATGACATTTGCCAGCAGTGTAAATCGCGGTTCACATTGAAAGTAGTGAAGGCAAATTCACCGGCCATAATATCGTAATTGGTATTTGCGCTAATCCGCCATTTTTCGGTCAGGTTTATATTTCCTCTCACACCTATTGTTTGCGAGAACCTGCCATCGGGTGCTGCCCTCGACGGGCCGGTATAGTTAAAACTGTAATCGAAACCAAAATCCCACGGGATATTAAAATCCACGTAATCTTCATACTCGCCGGGTAAAATATTTTCCTCTTCCACAAGTCCCTTATTCCTTTCGGCTTCTTCTTCCCCTTTCTTCGAGCGGAAATTCAGACCAAAAGAGAGATTGGCACGCGTTAACCTCCCCAGCTTGGCCAATCCACTCTTTTCGTTCCAAACATATTTATGAATTTTTTGGTAATCATCGTTTACCATGTAGGGATCCAGCACACCTCCCATGTTGATGCTCACTCCTGCAACAGTTGTTCGAGCACGAATACTGATTGGAGAAAGATTCAGCGAATCGGCAATTAAATTATAGGAGGTCCCGAAACTCAGGTTATCAATAATTTTCACCTTTCGTGTTTGCAGTTCACCCTCGGTGCTGGTGGTATCGTTCGTGTCGAGCACTTTCATCTCGAGGTTGTTATTCAATGAAAACGAAACCGAACCCGATGCTCCCCGCCCGGGCGAACCACCGTAAATGCCGCCGGTGTTTACATCGAAATACTGCATACGTCCGGTGGAATCCACCTGAACTTCCTGCCAGTAGCCAAACCGCTCGGCACCAAAATCGGGGCGGTAACTAAAGCTCATGGAAGGCGACATTTTGTGCCTGATACCTTTGACTTTCGAGTTCGAATTGCGCGGCAAAAACATCCCGTAAATATTTGTTGATGCGCTCACACTGTACGAATAGTCGTAAACCCGGTTCAGACCGGTTATGGTATCAATTTTCACGGAACCGGGGAAACCCGGGGGATTATCATACTCAGCTCCTCCGTTGTACGAGTAATCGTATTTTTTAAAGTACCATTTTTCGTTGTAACTGAAGCCCGGGCTAAAATTAATGTGGTTGAACAAATTAAAGCTGGGCAACGCAATGGGAATATTGTGCCGTATCCCGTTTTTCCAGTCGCGCGTTAACGATTGGTTCAGAATTTCCGATTGCTTGGCGGTAACCGAGTTCCGGAGGTTTCCGCTGTAGTTAATACCCAGTTTTTCGTACCATTTAATGGGCCCGCTGCGGTTCTTTTTTCTCAAAGGATAAATTTTCCCCATGCTGAATGTCATTTCGGGCAATGACAACGACATGGTGGAGTCCCGTGAATTTTGTGAATGCCGCAGGTTAACCGACATATTAAATGGTGTGTTTTCAAATTTTTTGGTAAATGAAATACTCGACGATTTTTGCGTACTCAGGTATTCCTGTGATGAATAGGAATTTAATTTTTCATAACCGCTCGACGATAAATTCACGCTGGCCGAGAAAGTCTGGTTCGGATTGGCCTTGGCATCCTGGCTGTGGTTCCAGCGCACTGAAAACTGTGGTGTTCTCCGGTAATCTTCCCGCCCTTTTTCGCCAAATACATTTACACTGTATTGCAGGTTCATGCCCCCGCTAAACTTGTAGCGTTTCCGGTAGTTGGTATTTAATTTTGAAGCCCATGAACCTTTGGAGTAAATATCGCCCTGCAACGCCAAATCGAAATATTCGCTGGCAGCCCAGTAATACCCCCCGTCGCGCAAAAAGAACCCGCGGTTTTGTTCCTCACCGTAGGCCGGCACCAGTATTCCGGATGAATAAGTTGGTGAGTTGGGAAAGTAACCAAACGGAAGGAAAGGAAAATAAATTGGGAAATCTTCCAAAACCATATAGGCCGGGCCAGTAATTATTTTGTTGTTCGATATTACTTTCGCCTTGGTAAGATGAAGGTAAAAGTGAGGATGGTCGGCATCGCAGGTGGTGTATTTACCATCTCTCAAAATAAAAGCATCTTTCGAAATCTTTTTGGTTCGCTGGCTATGCACAAAACCATCGCCCTGTTCAGTAACCACATCGGTAATAATCCCTTTTTCGGTTTCAAAGTTATACCGCAGTGTTTTCGATTCAAACTCCTCGTTACCATCTTTAAAAATTGGCTTCTGCACCAGGGCCCCGGTCGAATCCTGGATACCTTCAGCATACACTTCCTTGGTTTCCAAATCGAGCTCAATGAAATAAGCCGACAGTTCAATTTGCTGGTAAGTAACCCGGGAATTATTGTAGAGAAAAACTTTCTGCCCGTCGAAAGAAACGATAATTGAATCTTCGGCATTGTAATCGATGGGAGCTTCTATTACCGGAGCAACCAGCGAATCAGTTGTGGTAGTATCAATGACTGTCCCGCCAATTTCCTGTAATGTATCAACCTGAATGGCCTGGTTGTTAACGGTGTCAGATTGCGGAACTTCCAGCACAGGAGGGAAACTTTCCGTTTCCTGACCAAAACCAAGCAGAGAAATAAATATGAGCAGGTATGTAATAAGTATCTTATACAAAATGTTTTCTGAATTTAATGCTTCACCTTGTGGCACGACGTGCAAAAATAAAAATAAGCCCTTTACCTGAGCGCTAATAAATGCAAAATAAATTTAATATTTCTATTTTTACAGGTAAATCAATTAGCAGGATAGCAAGAGGTAAAATTTACCGACCGGTTTACAAATTAGAAATTATTAATAACGAAAAATTTACAGGTGTTTTAAAATATTTTTTCACGAGAATCAGGGAATTTTAAATATCAACATAAGCCTGAAAACAATTAACTTCTTCGCCTTCCCAAAAGAACAATGAATTAATATCTGCTAAAAACACCTTCAGAAAAATGTAATTCCTGTTTGAATTGCCTAATTTTACCCTATATTTTTTGAAAAAATTAAACAGTATGAAAATTTCAAAATACACAAAACTGGGAATTCTGATAGTGATATCCATAACAATTTTAATATGGGGGTTGAGTTATCTGAAAGGCAATGATATTTTTCAGAAATCAAATGACTACCATGTCATTTACGAACGGATTGACGGCCTCTCCAAATCGAATGAAGTAATCCTTAGCGGATACAAAATAGGGCAGGTAAAAGATATTGCCTTCACACCGGGGAACCGAAGCCATTTGCGGGTAACATTTACCATTGATTCTGAAATAAAAATACCTGTTAACTCTGTAGCCCAGATTGTGACCAGCGATTTGATGGGGACCCGGTCGATTAAACTGAACCTGAGCGATGAAAATGAGTTTTACCAGCCCAACGACACCATACCAGGAGATATTGAAAGCGATTTAAAGGAACAGATAAGCATGCAGGTGCTGCCCATAAAAAATAAAGCCGAAGACTTACTGAGCACGATCGACTCTGCCATAACCATTTTAACCGTTATTTTTAACGAAGATGCCCGCCAAAACCTTTCTGAAAGTTTTGAGAATATTAACCGCACCATCGAGAACCTGAAACAAACAACTTCCGACTTGCAACTTTTTGTTTCTACTGAAAAAGAGAGCGTTGGAAACATCATCACGAACATAGACAGCATCACCACTGCTTTCAACCGAAATACCGCTGAACTAGAAAGAACACTGCAAAACATTGCCCAATTCAGCGACACACTGGCCCAAATGCCAATTACCCCAGTGCTGACAAATATTTTGGAAGCCTCCAACAAAATCAATTCGGTACTTGCCAAACTGGAAAGCACCGACAATTCAGCTGGCCTGCTCCTTAACGACGATGAGCTGTACGCTTCCATTACTACGCTTTCTGCCGATTTGAGTTCATTAATAAAAGACATCAGGATAAACCCGGAACGTTACCTTCAGTTTTCAGCCATCGACCTCGGTAAAAATGTGTACATCAATGCCAGCGGTGATGCAGCAGAAGAAAACATTGTATTTAAAGTTCACCTTGTTTCAAGTGAAAATAAAATTCCGCTCGATGCTGACCATTTTAAAGGACTTGGCCCAATAGAAGAGTACGAAGCCAGCGGAGCTTATTCCTATCTTGCAGGTGAATCACATTCGTATGCCGAAATAGCAGAATTGCATGTTAAAGCTACGGACAAATTTCCGGATGCAACCATTGTTGCATTCAAGAACGGACGGTTGATAAAATTAGAAAAAGCACTAAAATCATTAAAGAAATAAACACCGGAGCGTTAATATACATGTAAATACAAGTTAAAACCCGATCACTACCAACCAGATAGCCTGCTAACAATCAAAATGTTAAACATAAAAAACTGAATATCAGTTACTTATTAATTTTAAAAAATATTCAACTTTTAATCCCCTCAAATAGAAACCAATAAAACATTTCCGAAAAAGTCAAGCCCAAATACATTTTTTTTTTAACTTTTTTTTAGCAAATTTTGCTTTTGGGAATTAAAAGGGAATTTTTTGTAGAACCTCAAAAATCCAACCATTTTAAATGAGTAAGGAATATATTTCGGCTTGGGAAAAATGCCTCGACATTATCAGAGATAATGTGCCAGGCAGCAGCTTCAAAACATGGTTTGAACCAATAGTGCCCATCAAACTCGACAACAAAGTACTAACGATTCAAGTGCCCAGTGCATTTTTTTATGAGTACCTCGAAGAACAGTTTATCGATATTCTTCGGAAAACACTGCGCATGGTTTTAGGAAACGGTGCCAAGCTCGAATATAATGTAGTAATGGGTGGCGACACACAAACAAACGGCTCACCCTATACTGTAAGCTATCCAACCAACAACAACTCAAAAATTCAAAACCAGCCGTTAAACATCCCGCTGAAAGCAGATGAAAAAAAATCCATAAAAAATCCGTTTATTATTCCCGGCATACAGAAACTGCAGATTGACCCGCAGCTCAAACCCGATAATACATTTGATAATTTTATTGAAGGCGACTGCAACCGGTTGGCAAGAAGTGCAGGCTACGCTGTTGCCCGGAATCCCGGCGGAACCGCTTTCAACCCGTTAATGATTTACGGAAACTCCGGACTTGGCAAAACACACCTGGGGCAAGCCATTGGGATTGAAGTAAAAGAAAATATGCCCGACAAAGTGGTGCTTTATGTAAATGCCAATAAATTTCAAACCCAATTTACTGAAGCAACGCGCAACAACAACCGGAACGATTTCCTGCATTTCTACCAGATGATTGACGTACTGATTCTGGACGACGTGCACGAATTTGCCGGCAAAGAAAAAACGCAGGAAACTTTCTTCCATATTTTTAACCACCTGCACCAAACCGGGAAACAACTCATTTTAACCTCGGATAAACCGCCCATTGAGCTGAAAGGCATGGAACAACGGCTTTTGTCGCGGTTTAAATGGGGGCTCACAGCCGACCTGCAAACACCCGATTTTGAAACCCGGATGGAAATCCTGCGCCGGAAAGTTTACAACGACGGCATTTCGTTATCCGACGAGGTGCTTGAATACATTGCCTCGCACGTAAATAATAATGTGCGCGAACTCGAAGGAGCACTTGTTTCGCTACTGGCCCAGTCGATGCTGAACAAACGCGAGATTACGATCGACCTTACTGCCAAACTGATCAACAAACTGGTAAAGAATTCACACAGGGAACTCTCAATTGAATACATTTCGAAAGTAGTGTGCGATTACTTTAACATGCCGGTGGAGTCGCTGCAGACCAAAACACGTAAACGCGAAATTGTACAGGCCAGGCAAATCACCATGTTCTTTTCAAAAAGCCTCACAAAATATTCGCTGGCAAGTATTGGCGCTCAAATAGGAAATAAAGACCACGCCACCGTGCTGCACGCCTGCAAAACGGTAAATAACCTGAAAGATACCGATAAAAATTTCCGGCAATACGTTGAAGATATCGAAAAGAAATTAACGATGTAACCAACCGGGCAGGAACCAAAATTACTGCCTTTTTTAATCCATCCTGCATGATTTATCTGATGAAAGTTACTTACAAGACAATAGCAGCTAAGAGCGAAGGGTATTTTAAAGACAAAGGAAGTAAATTTCTGGCCTTTGCCTGGCCGGTTTGTTCAGAAAAAGAAACCAAAGAAATTTTGGACCGGCTGAAAAAGGAACACCACAATGCACGGCATCATTGTTATGCATGGCGACTGGGTGTTGATGAAATTACCTTCAGGGCAAACGACGATGGTGAACCTTCTTCCACTGCGGGCAAACCCATTTTGGGGCAGCTGCTTAGTTTCGATGTAACCAACGTTTTTATTGTGGTAGTGCGCTACTTTGGCGGAACACTGCTCGGCACAAGCGGACTTATAAATGCTTACAAAACCGCTGCTGCCGATGCGCTCAGCAATGCCCGGATAGTGACCAAAACCATCGAGGTGAAATACAAACTACATTTTACCTACCCGCACATGAACGATGTGATGCAAATCATAAAGCAGGAAAACCTGAACATTGTTGATACACAGTTTGAAATTGAATGCGATCTGTTTTTCACAGTGCGAAAATCGGAAGCCGGAAGAATAGAAAAAATATTTCAAAATTATTATGGGGTGGAGATTGAACAAATTGGCTGAACTGTTAATAAAAAGCTGAAAAAAGTTCATTTCATTCGCAGGTAATTTGCTTATTTCATTTTAATTTTGAATTTTATGATGAAATGCCAAATAAACCATCACCAGCAAATTTGCAGGGTTCAGTTTTATCCCGCAAAAATTTATCTTCCCCTGCATTTTATCATTTTTTTACATAACCGGTTTAAAACAGGTTTTAAAGAAAAAGTGGTTTTGCTTTTTCGAAGTGCGAAAAGCCAATATTTTATTTTTTTGAAATATTGGCTTTTTTTTGAAACAGAAATTTATGACTACCAATTTATAAGAATATGAAGCGAGATTTAATTTCAATTACAGACTATTCGAAAGAAGAATACCTGAAAATCATGGAGATGGCTGCTGAGTTCGAAAAAAACCCGAACCAGGACCTGCTTAAAGGGAAAGTGGTTGCATCCCTTTTTTTTGAGCCATCGACCAGAACCCGGTTAAGTTTTGAAACCGCAATTAATCGACTCGGCGGTAAAATTGTCGGTTTTGCCGATCCACAAAATTCAAGTTCCACCAAAGGCGAAACCCTGCACGATACCATAAAAATGGTAAGCAACTATGCCGATTTGATTGTGATGCGCCATCCGCTGGAAGGAGCGGCACGTTATGCCGCCGAGGTCTCACCGGTTCCGGTTATCAATGCAGGCGACGGGGCCAATCAGCACCCCACGCAAACCTTGCTCGACATGTATTCCATTTTAAAAACGCAGGGAACGTTCGACAACCTCAATATTTTCATGGTTGGCGACCTGAAATACGGACGTACCGTGCATTCGCTGCTTATGGCCATGTCGCAGTTCGAAAATCCGATTTTCAATTTTATTGCCCCGGCAGAGTTGCAAATGCCCGAAGAATATAAAATGTTCCTCAGGGAAAATGATATCCGGTATTTTGAACATCGCGAATTTACCGACATCATCAGCGAAGCCGACATTATTTACATGACCCGCGTGCAAAAAGAGCGCTTTTCAGATCCCATGGAATATGAGCAGGTGAAAAATATTTACATCCTCCGCAATTCGATGCTCGAAAATACCAAGCCCAACATGAAAATTCTTCATCCACTGCCACGGGTCAACGAAATACATACCGATGTGGACCAAAACGAAAAAGCCTACTATTTCACACAGGCTTTAAACGGAATGTACACGCGCGAAGCCATCATCACCCACATTATGAACCTTAAATAAGCAAGCCATGAGTAACGATAGTACCAAAAAAAAGCTGAAACTTAAAGTAAGCGCAATTAAAGAGGGCACGGTTATCGACCACATCCCTGCCCAAAATTTATTCAAGGTAATAACCATCCTCGGTCTCGATAAAATTGAAAACCAGATTACCTTCGGCACCAACCTCGAAAGCCAAAAACTGGGCAGCAAGGCCATCATTAAAGTATCCGACAAGTTTTTTGAAAACGACGAAATCAATAAAATTGCCCTGATAGCCCCCGATGCCAAACTCAATATTATAAGAGACTACGAGGTGGTAGAGAAAAAAATTGTGAAGGCACCTGAAATTATTAAAGGCATTGTTAAATGTTTTAACCCGAAATGCATAACGAACAACGAAAAAATTACCACCTGCTTTAAAGTGGTTTCTACTTCGCCGGTTACCCTAAGATGCAGGTATTGCGAAAAAATGACAATCGGTGAACAAATGAGAATGCTGTAATTTCCGGCGAAAAGCTTAAAATGAACTACGTCTGCTGCATTCTGTACAGCATAATTTTTTTCAAAAATGATTGAGCTAAATCTTCACGGGCAGACGTAATTTTTTATATATTTGCCCCTCGATTTCCGAAAAGGAGAACGTTCTTTACAAAAGCCCAGTTGGCGGAATTGGTAGACGCGCTAGTTTCAGGGACTAGTGTCCTATTGGACGTGAAGGTTCGAGTCCTTTACTGGGCAC
>NZ_JBSQIC010000112.1:0-9570 GCF_055108615.1 Tangfeifania sp.
CATATGGAACAATAGTTGCTTTAATTCCTTCATGACTTTCATTACTTTCAATAATTCCCTTTAATCTTGCAAGTTCATAGATAGTTCCATTTTTAGAAACAGAACTAATTCCACCTTCAGAGTTTCCAAACTCTGAACTAAGATTATAATTTCCATATCTACTAGGAAGACCAACAATATTCAAAGATTTATTTTCAGAATTAAACTCCAATTCAGCTTTATTAGAACTAAAACTCTCAGGGATGTAATTCACAGGATTATCCTCGGGATTTTTATCTGTTGGATTTGGGAGAGTTATTGTTTTACTAGAATTCTCATTAAAGTTAATATCTAAATTACTCCAATCTACTTTTGGATTATAATTCGGAATTTCAACACTTGAAACAATATTTGTATCTTTCCCCTCAGAGTTTTTAAAGTTAGCAACAAATTCATAATTTCCTTTTGTTATTTTATCGTCTGAACTATAACTAAAGATTTCAGAATATTCAGAGTTTGTTATGTTTTTAGATAAAATCTTCTCACCATCCTTAACCACATCAAGTTGAATTGCATCAGTATTTTCAAAATTAATTCCATAAGCGATGTTAATACTATCTTCTAAACTTACATTTTGTGAAACAGATGCGTTAGGGGTTTTATCAACATAAATTTTCATTTCTTCTTTCCCAATATCCCCCATCTTATCACTAACCTCTCCATTTACAGTATATTCTCCTGCTTCAGAAAATGAAATCATAGTGTCAATAGGTTCTTTCTTATCAAAATCAATTCCTAATTCTTTTATTTCTAAAGAGTATCTTGCAATATCTGATTTTCCGTCTTCATCTGTTCCATCAACTTTAATTCTTGAATTAAGAGGAGCTTCCCCTTCACGAGGATTTGCAGAAAGGGAAATAACAGGAGGATTGTTTTGAGGTTCAGGAAGTTCGTCGTTTTCTTTTTGGCAGCCGTAAAATAAAAAAGATGCAATCAAAAGAGGTATTGCAACACGCAGGAAAAAAGATGCTGTGGAAATTTTAAAATTCATGAGGCTGAAGTATTACCGGTTTTTGCACACTAAAATTAAGTGTTTGAGTATTAACATGCAAGTTTATTCCCAGTCTAATATAATTTTACCACAATTCCCTTCTTCCATAATTTCGAATGCTTTTTGGTAATCATCGGCAGGAAAGCGGTGGCTGATTACCGGCGTAATATCCAGTCCCGAAGTGAGCATCATTTCCATGTGGTACCAGGTTTCATACATTTCACGGCCATAAATTCCTTTTAATGTTAATCCCTTGAAAATGACGTTATTCCAGTTGATTTGGGTTTTCTGAGGAAGAATTCCCAGCAAGCTGATTTTTCCGCCGTTGTACATGTGGTTTACCATATCGTTAAAAGCTGCAGGCGAACCTGAACATTCCAGCCCTATATCGAAACCGGCCACCATATTGTGCCTGTGCATGGCCTCTTTTATGCTTTCCTTTGTGGGGTCGATTACGCGTGTAGCTCCCATTTTTCGGGCCAAAGCACGGCGGAAGGAACTTAAATCGGTACCGATTACATTGCGTGCCCCGGCAAAACGGCAAATGGCAGCAGCCATAGCGCCAATGGGGCCGCCTATTCCGGTAATTAAAACATCTTCACCCAAAAGCGGAAATGAAAGTGCTGTGTGTGTGGCGTTTCCAAGTGGATCCATGATGGACATAATTTCGTCGGGAATGCTTACATCTATGTGCAAAACATTTTTTGCGGGTACTGAAATGTATTCGGCAAAACCACCATCGCGGTGAACTCCAATACCAATAGTATTATCACAAATGTGCTGCCTGCCACGCCGGCAATTGCGGCAAAATCCGCAGGAAATGTGGCCTTCAACAGTAACCCGCTCCCCTACTTGCACACGGTCAACTTCTGAACCCACTTCAACAACAGTTCCCATGTATTCGTGCCCGATAGTTACAGGAGGTTTAATGGTTTGCTGTGCCCATTCGTCCCACTTGTAAATATGAAGATCGGTACCGCAAATAGCGGCTTTTTTTATTTTGATAAGTACATCGTTAGGTCCAACTTTAGGCATTGGAACATCTTCCATCCAAATACCTTTTTCTGCTTTGCTTTTTACCAGTGCTTTCACTTTTTGTCGTTTTAAAATGTTTCGTATGATTCAGTTTGCAAAATAAAATAATTTTGAGGTTTAAAGAAGAAGGAAAATCAGCATTACAAAAAATCTTTCAAATCGAAATTTTAATAACTTGAAATCGAGTTTTTTAGTTGTTTTCGCTTAGCAGATAACGCTGTGAAATAAATCTGACCGGGTACCACGATGCGATAAACCCGATAAAAAATACAATTCCCAAAATTACCAGGATATCTGAAAAAATAATTTTTACAGGATAGGCCGAAATGATAAAAGACCCTGCCCCGGGCAACCCTATTAATTCGAACTCAATTTGTGCCCAGCAAATTAATATGCCAATTATGGCACCAATTATTGCCCCGAAAAATGAAATCATCCATCCTTCAAAAAGAAAAATCCGGCGGATTAGCGTGGAGTTTGCTCCCATGCTGCGAAGTATGAACAGGTCTTCTTTTTTGTCGATTATGAGCATTGAAAGGCTTCCCAGCATGTTAAACGAGGCAACTACCAAAATAAATACCAGAATGAGGTAAGCCGCCCATTTTTCCGATTCCATGGTTTTGTAAATTAAATCGTGCTGCTGGTATTTGTTTTTCACGTGAAACGATTCACCTAAAATCGATTCAATTTCATTTTGTACCTTTTGGGCATTGGCCTCGGGGTTAAGTCCCAATTCAATGGCTGAAATGTGGTTGTTGCTTTCAAAAAGTTCAGCCGCAAAATTAAAGGGAACAATGATGTATTTTGAGTCGATTTCTTCGAGAACAGAAAAAACGCCCGATGGGTAAATGTAATCGAAGTTGAGCGCACGTGCAGGATTGAGGGCAGTTTGTCTTCCCTTTTTAGGCACAAACAGCCTGATGGGGTCAACAAACGTAAGCCCGATGCCCAAATTATAGGCCACACCCTGGCCTACTACAGCATAACTGATTCCATTGTCATCGAGCAAAAAATCACCGTCAACAATTAGCGTATCAATATTCGTGTATCGGGCAAAATTGTCCGGAACGCCTTTCACTACTGCAACATACTGCTGTTGGTTGTATTTCAGTAAAGCCACTTCTTCAATTACTTCGGCATAGTGAATTACATCGGGCAGTTGTTTTAGTTTCTCGAACCGTTCATCGTCGGTTGTAAACATTTTTCCTTGCCGCGAGGTAATTTTTATATCCGGATCGAAATTACTGAAAAAGGTTTCTATCAGGCTGTTAAAACCATTAAAAACCGACAGGACAATTACCAGCGCCATGGTGCCAACAATAATTCCGGCAACCGAGATTCCTGAAATTATGTTAATAATATTCTGTTTCTTTTTAGAAACGAGGTATCGTTTTGCTATGAATAGTGGTAGATTCAACTTTCTTTTAGGTGTGAAACGATAAATTTTGCCAATTATTTGATCTATTTCCCGAGCAAATCATCAATGTGTTCAATATAATCGAGGCTGTCGTCGATATAAAACTCCAACTCGGGAATTATTCGCACACTTTTTCCGATACGGTGGCCAAGGTCTCCCCTTATTGCTTTGGTATTCAGTTTAATTTCACTTAAAATTTCTTCCGAATATTCCGACGGGAAAATGCTCAGGTAAATACGTGCAATGCTCATGTCTTTGGTTACGCGCACAATTGAAACCGTTATGAGTTTTCCCTGGTATTTTGATTTATTGAGCTGAAGCAGAATATCTGCCATTTCTCGCTGTACAAGCCGGGAGATTTTATTTTGTCTGGTGCTGAATTGTTCCATAGAAGTTATTCTCTTTCTTATTTTGAGCAAAATTAAGGAAAATAGTTCAAAGCGAAGGTGTATATCGGTCAGGATGAAAAGAGTTACCGGCAAATGTTTCCAGGAAATGTAATATCCAGATACGATTTGCTTTTTATCAGAAGGTTAATTCGTGTCTGAAATAAGCCGCGGAATGGCATTTCGAAGGTCTTCGTCAGGTTTAATAATGTTATAATTTTCCCAGAACCCGGGATCATAACCGCTAATCATTTCTACAAAAATATCGCGCCGGGTTAACGATTCTTTTCGCGGGAAACGTTTTAATTCAGTAGGTTGGAGGTCGGTAACCAGCAGTTCGGAAACACTGTGAAACTCGGAGTTGATGTTGTCTTTCCGGCTGCGGATTTTAAATTTTGTGGAAGCCCTGACATTCGAAAGGTGCCACTTTCCCTGGTATTGCCTGTAGTTTACTTCATACTCCACAAACGATGGCCGGGCCTTTACCCCGATTGGTTTTCGTTTTATCAAAATACTGGTGGCTTTTCGCAGTCCGCGCCTGTTGAGCCCAAAGCGGGCATGTACCACGGCAAATGTTTCACGGTGAACATACAATTCGCCCACGTAACCATGAAAATCGGTGCCGCTAACAGGTTTAAATTCAAGCACAAAAACCGGATGGTTGTTGTAGCGGATGACATTGCTGATTTGGTAATCGTAAAAATGACGGGTTTCTTCATCGAGAAAACTTTCAACCGTTTTAATAACATCGAGCTGGGTAATGGTAAACGGACCGCCCTGCAATTTAAAATTTATCCATTTAAAAGGCTGAACATCAGGGCTCTGGCGGGCTTTTACCAGCCTTACCAAATCGGAGCGATAGGTGTTCACATACGGCGCTTTCAGAATTTCCATAACTGCCTCTGAAACATTAATGTAGTCGCCGTCTTGTTTCACGGTTTCGCGGTAAAATGCCGACATCAGTTTGGGGTAGGCACTGTAGTTTTTTTCAATGTTCTCGCTGATATTATCGAGCAGTTTTTCAGGGTCGGTGGAAACTACTTTTACTTCACGGATGCGAATCGATATTGATTCCAGAAGAAAAATATCTTCATCGAGAAACTGGTATGCCGGTTTCAAAATTTGCTGGTGCCCCATGCTCGAAATCACCAGCGTGTCCTGGATATAATCCGGGTGCAGTTTTAGCAGAAAATCGCCGTCGGTGTTGGTGATTGTGCCCACAGGTTCATTTAAAACAGAAACAGAAGCATAAGCTACAGGTTCTTCTTTTTTCTGGTCGAGCACCCTTCCCGTCAGGAAAAAATATTTTACAGGAATGCTGTCGTTTACAACATTCAGTACCGAATCTTTCGGACTGTTATTCTTTGTAATAATTATTTGGTTTTCAAGTTCGTGTAGTTTGAATTCCTGTGGATTGAAAAGTTCAGTGAGAACAGAATAGAGTGATTTTTCAATGGACTGAATCGTGTATTTTTGACTGGCATTAATTTGCGTAGCATCGTAGGAGAAGTAAACCCGGACCTGCCAGCTGATTTGGTCGAGAATATTGCTTAACGGTTGGTTTTCGGCATTTATTGAAACGCGCCGTTCAAAAACAGATCCATCCTGTTGCTGAGCTTTTAAACTGAAAGAAAACAACAGGATGGAGAGTGCTATGCAAATTCGTTTAAGCGGCATTAAAATAGTTTTTTCAACTCGAATGAAGTTTTAAATTCTTCGCCTTCGCGTAAAACTTTCACCCTTATTTTTTTGTTCTCGCGGCTTTGAAGCAACAGGTTAATATCGTTTAATTCCATCGATTTATGGTTGCTCCAGTTCAGCGATAAAATCTGGTCATTCTCTTTGAGGCCGGCAAAATAAGCCGGTGAGTTTTCCCTGATATCAGTAATGGTAAAAATGGGTAACCCGGGCACCGGATTGATAACTTCCATTCCGCTCATATTGTAGTTAAAATCTTCTTTTACGCGGCTGGTTGGGCGCAATGTTAACCGGCTGTTCCGGTAATCGAGCGTTACAATAAACCGGCGCAGGATTTCTGCTCCAAGCGTACCGTTGCGGTCGTTGGTAGATATCAACTGCTCAATGAGTTCTGAATTGGGAAATGCCACAATTGGTTTTGAAAGAATCAGCGGGCCAACCCAGATTCCGTCTATTCTTCCTTTGGTTCCGTACACATTTCCGTTCAACCCTTTACCTAAAAATGTTTCGATGTTTTTTTCCGGTAGGTCAATTCGATCGTCCGATTTCTCAGAAAGCCATAAAGCATCGCTGGCACCGGTGTCAACAAGCAGTTTTACGGGAACTTCCTGAAGGTCTTCGGTAACGATGCTGGTGCGTACAAAAGGCTTGTTATTTTCGAGGTGCAGCGGCATAATAATGTCTTTCCGGCGATCGCGGTACTTGTAATATTCAGGCTTGTACAAGGTAATTTTTTCGGACGGATAATCGATTTTTACGATGTAATCTTTGAAGAGGTTAAATCCGATAAGCCCGTGAACCGGAATTCCCAGCATGTGCGATATCTGGAAGTTTTCATCGATAATCATTTGTACTTCCTGGTTGCGGGCGGTTAACCCGTTCAATTTCATGGTATTATTGCCCGAACGGTAAGCCGTGAGCTCATGTCCTTCGCCTAACCCTTTCACCTGGACCGGCATTAAATAATTCAGGTTCAGCTTGTTAACAAAAGGTAATTCAGTAATAATGGGGAACCGAACTCCGGTGTCGAGAATAAAATTCAGAGTATCCGATTCATTGATGGTCACCGGAATAATAATCAGGTTACTGGCTGTTTTGAAATTAATTGTTATTGACTTGTCAGTTGGATCGTCAAACAAAAAACCACGGTTTGCCGAATGATATTGACGGGAATCCCGGTCGAACTCGATACTTTCATCGAGTGGTACATAATCCCTCACAACCAGAATGTTATCTTCAATTTCAAACAGAAGGTAAAAATCCTGCATCAGTTTTTCCAGCACAAATTTGATGGGTTTGTTCGATACATTCAGGTTCACCTTCTTGTCTGCTACGAGCTTTGAATTATAGGAATAATCTATGTTTAAGTAATTACATATTTTTTCGATGATATCAGACAAAGGTTCATCCTCGGCATAAATACTTATGTTTTGGTCGAGAACCTGTTCTTTGGGCTGCTGGGCAACCGAAACACTGGGGATAAATACAGCAAAAGTCAGCAAAAGTGCAATTGCAAATCCGATTTTTGTTTTCATTGTTTTCATTTCTTTGAAGCTTTAATTGTTATCAATTTCCTGTTTCGACAAAATGTATTGTCCGTTTTTCTCTTCGAGTTCCAAATCAAATGTCAGTTGTATCACGTTTAGAATAAAATCTACCGGTTTTTTATTGAATTCAGCCGTTAAAACCAGGTTGTTTAATTCTTTGTCTGTGAGCTGAATATCTACGCGATATACTTTTTTCAGATGGCTGATTACCTGGTTGAGAGGTGTTTCTTCAAAAACAAGGTTGCGGGTTTTCCAGGCCAGGTAATTGCGGTCGGCATTCACGTTTTTTTCCAGTTTATTGCTTTTTTCTGAAAACGTTCCCTTTTCTCCCGGGGTCAGCAAAAGGCTGTTGGTTTCTTTTGTTGATGTGTTAGTTTTTCTGGTTACCTGTACTTTTCCGGTTTCCACAATTATTTCAACTTTTTCCTGCTCCGGGTAGGCTGATACGTTGAATGATGTCCCAAGCACTTTTACCCGTGCTTCTCCGGCGTTAATTACAAAGGGTTTTTCGGGATTGGATTTCACATCAAAAAAAGCTTCTCCTGTAATGGTAACTTCCCTTACATTGCCTTTAAACCGTTTTGGAAAACTGATTTTTGAATTGCTGTTTAAAGTAACAACCGAGCCATCGGGTAATATATGTTCCTGTAATTCGAGCGTTTCGGGTGGTAAAATTTCAGAATAAATTTCACTCGCCTGATTTTGATTTGCAATGTAATACCCTCCTACTCCAAGTAAAATCGCAACCAGAATTACGGCGGCGTAACGGTAAATTTTCGCAACAATTTCCTTCCTGAAATTAATACGCCGTACCGGTACTGTTTGTGCAGCAACTTTTTGCCACGCTGCCGCTGAATCGTACTGTTTTAGCTTGTAAACCAAATCGGCATTTTCCAGAAGTTGCTTTGTTTTTTCAAGTTCTTCGCGGTTTTCCTCCGACTTGCTTGCCCAAGTTTCCACTTGTTCTGTTTCGGCCGGAGTGGCTTCCCCGGTGAGGTATTTGCCTATTAAATCCCAATCGGGCTTTTCAGATGTAACTTTATTTTTCATTCTTAATTCTGTATGAAATCATGTAAAAGAATCGTGCTAAATATTTTTTGTGGCATGCAAACACATTCGCCTTTCTATTTTAGAAGACAGGCTGAAAAGGAATTACCCTTAAATGAGTTGAAAAAATTTAGATGAAAAACAGGAGGATGCCTGAGTAGTGCTTCAGTTTTTCGCGTAATGTTTTAATGGCCAGGCCCATTTGTGTTTCAACAGTTTTTACCGAGATATTGAGTTTCTCGGCAATTTCGCGGTATTTTAATCCTTGCTGGCGACTTAACCTGAATATTTCCTGTCGTTTTTCCGGTAGCGAGTTAATAGATTCCTCAATTTTGTGGAGCAGCCCAATTTCTGCGTAGTTATTATCGTCGGTTTTCACGGCTTCTGTTTCATGAATAACCTTTTGGGCATATTGATTTTTTATTTGGTTGTGTTGAATATAGTTCAGGCTTTGGTTTTTAACTGCCCTGAAAAGGTAATTTTTCAAGGAGGTGTCAATTTGAATTTTTTCCCGTTTTTCCCAAATCCGCACAAACAGCTCCTGAACGATTTCCTCGGCTTCTGCTTCATTTTTTATAAAATGGGCTGCATGTTGGCATAAAATGCCGTAGTACCGATGAAAAAGGGCTTCAAAGGCTTTTTTGTCGCCTTTCTTTATTTTTTCGAAAAGTATGTAATCTTCTTGCAGGTACATTGTAATTGTTCCATCCTAATGAGTGTACAAGGTAATAAAACAGGTTGATTTTTTGAGCGAATTTTGTTTCAATTAAATGATATGCTGGTTAATAAATCAACAACAAGAATTATACCCCCGATTAAAATGGCGAGTGTAAGTATAGTTGAAACCGGAGAGGAAGATTTATAGGTTTGCCGGTTGATTTGTTTTTCAACCTTTTTGTACTGAAAAAATGCAAAAATTGCCAGGACAACACCGAGAGCCACCATAACAACACCGATAACGGCCGAAGAGCCTTCAGAAATGGCAATATTGGAATCGTCCAGTATTACGGTAATTTCTTTAAGGAAGAGTGCAAACTTAACAATTACAAATCCCAGGCCCATTAAGGCAACGGAAGTGCGTATCCATGCCAGGTATGTGCGTTCGTTTGCAAGGTGTTCGCGTAATTTGGTATCCCTGCTTTCTTCAGTCATTTTAATTGGTGTTTAATTCAAGTCAAAACCGACTAACAAATATAAGAAAATAGATTTTGTCAATTTCTCCGAATTCGTTAATTTTGCACACCATTTTTTCGCAACAGGAAAAGCCCGGATGGCGGAATTGGTAGACCTGTCTGCCGACAGGCAGGCGCGCTTTTTAAAAGGATTAACTTCTAATTCTACTTATACAATTTTTTTTTCAATGTATCACGTTTATGCCATATCGAGTCAGGTCAAAAGGTATATTTATAT
>NZ_JBSQIC010000113.1:0-9542 GCF_055108615.1 Tangfeifania sp.
AATTTCATAAATTGCATCAAATCAAATTACTCACCCCGATTCCGGCAAAGCCGGAATCCCCCCTCTCTGCGCGCAGAGAGGGGCCGGGGGAGAGTCAAAATATCAAATCACACGCTTCGGGCAGCATCCAGTGTTTGTCTCTGCCTTCCCATTTCACGTTTCTCGTCTCTCTGCCTTGTGTCTTTCTATTTTATTGCTTGTATCTAAACGTCTTTCATCTATATAAAAAAAATTCATCTATTAAATGTTTAATTCAAACCAAAAATCTTACGTATTTTTAACCGTTTTGAAATGAAACAAAATTGAAACTCGCCCTGATTGCGACTAACCGAAATTTTTTTTTTGTTGAAAAGAGAGGGAGAAGGAGGAGGAATTATTACACAATAACTTGGTAAAACATGGTGGAAACACTCATAAAAAAATACATTTTCAAAATATGAACCGCGAAGAAGCTCATCAAAAAATAGTGCAACTTCGAAAAGAACTCGAAGATCACAATTACAAATATTACGTGTTGGCGCAGCCCGAAATCAGCGATTTCGATTTCGACATGCAACTGCGCGAACTGGAGAAACTGGAAAAGGAGTTCCCCGAATTTGACGATCCCAATTCCCCGACCAAACGGGTGGGCAGCGACATCAGCAAGGAATTTGAGCAGGTGGAACACCGCTACACCATGTTGTCCCTTTCCAATGCCTATTCCGAAGAAGAGTTGAAAGATTTCGACACCCGCATTAAAAAGCTGGTGGACGAAGATTTTGAATACGTTTGCGAGCTGAAATTCGACGGGTCGTCAATAAGCCTGCTCTACGACAACGGGAAACTGGTGAGGGCAGTTACCCGCGGCGACGGAACCAAAGGCGACGATGTAACCAACAATGTGCGCACCATTCGTTCGGTGCCGCTCACATTGCGTGGAAGTAATTATCCTGAAGATTTTGAAATCAGGGGCGAGGTAGTAATGCCGTTTAAAGTATTTGAAGAACTGAACCAAAAGCGGGAAGAAAACGGAGAGGCGCTGTTTGCCAATCCACGGAATGCCGCAGCAGGCACGCTGAAAATGCAGGATCCATCCATTGTAGCATCGCGCAAACTGGATGCCTATTTTTATTATATCCCCGGCGAAAACCTGCCGGCCGACAGTCATTTTGAAATGCTGCAGAAAGCCCGTGAGTGGGGTTTCAAAGTTTCGGAAGCCACTGAACTGTGCCAAAACCTCGACGAAGTTTTTGCATTCATCAAAAAATGGGACAAAAAACGGTTTGAGTACCCGGTTGCTACCGACGGGGTGGTGATAAAAGTAAACTCCCGGCGTGTGCAGGAAGAACTGGGTTTCACGGCCAAATCGCCACGCTGGGCCATTGCCTATAAATTTAAGGCCGAAAGCGCCTCCACGGTGTTGCGCTCAGTTTCGTACCAGGTAGGTCGGACCGGCACCGTTACCCCGGTGGCCAATCTCGACCCGGTGCCTATTGCCGGAACAGTTGTAAAACGCGCTTCGCTGCACAATGAAGATATCATCCAAAAACTGGATCTTCACCTCAACGACACTGTTTTTGTGGAAAAAGGCGGCGAAATTATTCCCAAAATTACGGGAGTGGATCCCGCAAAACGCCACCCGATGTCAGCACCGGTTCAGTTTATAAAAAATTGCCCGGAATGCGGCACGCCGCTGGAGCGCAAAGAAGGAGAAGCAGCCCATTACTGCCCTAATGAAGTGGGCTGCCCGCCACAAATCAAAGGCAAAATGGAACATTTTGTCAGCCGCAAAGCGATGGACATTGACGGGCTGGGACAGGAAACTATTGAACTGCTATACAACCAGGGACTGGCCAAAGGGATTGCCGATTTATACCGTCTCGAAAAAGAACAACTGCTAAAACTTGAACGTTTTCAGGAAAAATCGGCACAGCGCATTCTGGATGGTTTGAAAGCATCGAAAAACGCGCCGTTCGAACAAGTGCTGTTTGCATTGGGAATTCGCTACGTGGGCGAAACAGTGGCCAAAATACTGGCTAAAAAACTTCACTCTATCGATAACATCAGGAATAAAACAAAAGAAGAACTAATGGCAATTGATGAAATCGGCGACCGGATTGCCGAAAGTATAATCGATTTCTTTTCTAAACCGGAACACATCGAAATGATTGAGTTTTTGAAAAAACAGGGCCTGCAATTTCAAATCAGTGAAGACCAACTGAGTGACCGGACTGATAAACTCAGCGGTTTGAGCATCGTTATTTCGGGAACTTTTGAGAAGCACTCGCGCGACGAGCTTAAACAACTGATTGAAAAAAACGGGGGCAAAAATGTGGGTTCACTTTCAAAAAAAACCAGCTACTTGCTTGCCGGCGACAACATGGGGCCCAGCAAACGGGAAAAGGCAGAAAAACTCAACATCCCGGTTATTTCCGAAGAGGAATTCCTGAAAATGCTGGAAGAATAATATTTTGTATATAAAACAAAAACTACATTTCATTACCTTTGTACAATCGATGGGGATAATTGAAAAAATTGCGTACTACACGCTCAGCAAAAAAATAAAAGCCACAAAAAGGCAGGTTGAAATACTACATCCGGATCAAATCAGGAAAGTGGGCGTGGTTTGGCGACCCGATGAAAAAGCGGCTTTTCAATTCCTTCACGATTACTTTGCACGCGATAAAGTCATTTTCAGAAATATTTGCGTGTACGAAGATCACGCCGGTGTACCGGCAGACACAAGCATAATTACCTCAAAAGATTTAAACTGGCTGGGATTGCCCAAACCCGGGCCGGTTGACGATTTTATTGAAACCAAATTCGATGTTTTGTTCAACATCGTACTGGAACAAAGCCTTGTTCTCGATTACATCACTTCACTCAGCCATGCCAGTTTTAAAGTTGGCTGGTCGCCCCAAAAAAGCAATTTTTTTGACCTCAATATTAACATCTCCGGGAAGCAGGATGCATTATACCTTGCCCAGCAACAAATTTATTATCTTGTACAATTAAATAAAATTACATAATTATGAATCATCGATTTACAGGTGCCGGCGTAGCTTTGGTAACGCCATTCACCACTGAAAATAAAATTGATTTCAATTCGCTTGAAAAAATTATTGACAACCAGAAAGAAGGTGGGATTGATTACCTTGTGGCTCTGGGAACCACTGCCGAAACCCCTACCCTCACGGCAACCGAAAAGGCCGAAGTGGTTACTTTTGTAAAGGAGAAAAAAGGCGATTTGCCGCTGGTAGTTGGCATGGGCGGAAACGACACCCGCAAAATCATCAAACAGATCAATAAATTCAATTTCAACAAAGTTGACGGACTGTTAATTGTTACGCCGTACTACAACAAACCTACGCAGGAAGGGATGTTCAACCACTATTCGGCCATTGCAAAAGAGAGCCCCGTACCCATTATCCTGTACAATGTTCCGTCGCGCACTGGGGTGAACATGAAGGCCAAAACCACCATCAGGCTGGCGGGGGAATCAAAAAAAATTGCTGCTGTGAAAGAAGCTTCGGGTGATTTGGCCCAGATTACTAAAATTTGCAAATACACACCCGATGATTTTTCAGTAATTTCAGGTGACGATGCCATGGCACTGCCATTGTTGTCGGTTGGTGGCAAGGGGGTAATTTCAGTTGTGGCCAATGCACTGCCCCAAAAACTAAGCAGCATGATCCATTTAGGTATGGAAGGAAATTTTGCTGAAGCCCGAAAAATCCATTTCGAGTTGAATGAAATGCTTGGACTGCTGTTTAAAGAAGGAAATCCCGGTGGTATTAAAGCGTTGCTGAATATTCAGGGAATCATTGAAAATGAATTGCGGTCGCCGCTGTATCGTATCAGCGAAGAAACCTACCTGAAAATTAAAGAAGAATATCAGAAGCTGAGATAATCAGTTCCATAACATCAAAAAAACCGGTGAGTGTTTGCTTACCGGTTTTTTAATGCAGTTACTTATTTGAAAATGATGTTGCAGTTCCGCTCTTTTCCAGAATAGCAGAAATTTCGCCAATTGAAATGAACGGGTTGTTGTTTATCTCATCTTCGGGCACTTCAAAACGCATACGCGGATCGTCGTGGGCGATTGCCGCGCCGGCCAAATCCATGTGGTTAGGACCTCGTACATTGGTTGCTTTAAACCGCTTCATGGTTAGGTAACTTTTTCCTTCGCCCCATAATTCAATACGTGTCTGAAAATAAATTTCATCCAGCAGCTCCTCTCCTGTAAGCGACTTAATCCGGTTTTCGGCTGCAGGGTTCCGCTCTTTAACAAGTTCCCAAAGGGCCTGTGCCGCCCGGGCATCTTTTTCATCTCTTGCCAAAGCTTCGGCTTTAATCAGGTGCATTTCTGCCACACGCATATACAGCAAATCGTTTGTCCACGTGCGATCGCTCAATGGAGTCCGGGCTTCATGATAAAACTTCCAGACAGGAAGCAATCCGCCATCATTAAACATATTTACAAACTGACCTTTACGCACGTCGGTTTCGGGAATTTGTTCCCATAAATTCCGATCAATTCCTTTGTAATCGCCCACACCGGCATAGCTGAAGGTAAAAATATCCATGTGTCCCCAGAAGCTGGCCAATGCGTAAGTATTGTCAGTTGTCAAATCAACTCCCCAAATCCATCCCGGAATGGATACATTTCTGAAACCGGATTCAATCACCTCGTCAGCATTCATCAGCATGAAGCCGCCATTGTTTATTACATCGTTGGCTGCGGCAACAGCACCGGAATAATTGCCGGTTGTTAAATAAGCATAGGCAAGATAGCCCTGCGCCACATATTTATTAATTTCAACTTTGTTGGTTCGTTCATATCCTTCGAGAGCTACAACAGCATCTTCCAAATCTTTTATCACAAGGTTGTAAACCTGCTCAACCGTTGCCAGCGGTTGTGCTTCGGTGGTTAGTTGTGTTTCGTAAACCGGAACGCAGGGTTTGTTTTGATTGCCATCGTAGGTATGCTGATAAAGGTTGGCGAGGTAAAAGTAAGCATACGCACGCAGGGTTTTTGCCTGCCCGAAATAAGCGCGGTTGGTTGGATCTTCCGGCATGGCATTACTGCCGCCCAGCCCGTCAATTACTTCGTTGGCCGCTTTTATTATTGTGAAATAATATCGCCAGTTCATCGACGGGCGGATATCCGTCATTTTTTGGTCTTTTAATTCATACACCCCGGAAAACCAGGTGTAAGTTTTTCCGCCCAGTGTCATATCGCCGGTCATTAAATCAGTGGCAATGTCAATCGATTTCTGGCCATAATCATCGTGTCTGTTGGTACTGCCTGTTCCCTGTGCAAAAGTTAGCGAATAGATTCCTGAAACCATTGCCTTTGAAATATCGGGATTGGTTTTCGAAGCTTCCTGCAACTGTTCGGCAGTAATCGGCCCGGAAGGTTCCCTGTCGAGAAAGTCTTCACTACACGACGCGAACAGAAAAGGAATTATCACAAAAAGTAAAAATGATTTGTTCTTATAATTCATTTTACTGGTTTTTAAGACTTTAAATTAAAATTGCAACTTTACTCCGGCAGCAATGGTACTCAACGGCGCATAACGCGTTGTCCTGGAACTACCCGATTCAGCGCCAACCGGAATAAATCCCCGGCGCGCGGTTAGCAAAAACAGATTATCGCCTGAAACCCAAACCGATGTACGGTCCATGCCAAACGTTTTTGTTACAGCTGAAGGCAATGTGTAAGACAGCCTCACATTGGTTAAATTAAGGTAAGCGTTACTGACAATAAACCGGGAAGAGATGGAGTTGACATTTTTGTCGAAATCGGATGAGAGGCGCGGTACGTCGGTTTTATCGCCCGGTTGCTGCCACCTGTTGAGAATATCTTCCGACCAGTTGCTTTTTCCCGGCAGATGATTCCCCATGAGCGATGCATAAATATTATCGTACGAATGCCCTCCAATGCTGTAGGCAAACTGCGACGTAAGTTCAAACACGCTCCAGGCAAAATCGAGCCCAAAACCACCGGTTAAGTCCGGAACAACCGATTTATCAATGTATTTTTTTGTGGCTTTGTTATAATCGGCTGTGGTTTCAACCCCCAATTCCGAAACTGAATTTTCATTTCGGTAGGTTACCATGTCAACAATATATTCCCGCTCCCCACCAACTTCATTGTAATAGCGGTTCCACAGCGAAAGGCCGGTTTCGGGGTCAACGCCTGCAAATTCCCTCACGTAAAAATCATAAATCGAATGTCCTTCCGAATAGGCATAAGCTCCCTGAATTTCCAGCACTTTAGGTTCGCCGGTTGAATCATCGATGGGCATTTGCGTAATTTTATTCCTGTAATAACCTCCGTTAATCCTTAAATCGAGTGTCAGGTTGCTGGTATTAATCAGATGCCCCACCAAATCGAATTCAACACCCGTATTTAACAGTTCGCCATCGTTTACCGGAACCTGGGAGAACCCAAGCGAAGGGGCAACCTGTTTGTAAAACAGCAGGTTGGTTGTTTTTTTTGTAAAATATTCAACCTGCCCCAAAATTACATTGGCTAAACCGAACTCAATTCCGGTATTGAATGAATTCGAACTTTCCCACGTTAAACCGGGATTTCCTTTATAATCAAAACTAAACGACAATTCATCATTCAAATTTGAAATTGAATACTGGTCGAAGGTGGGGTAATTACCCATGTCCTGGTTTCCCAATGTGCCCACACTCGCTTTCAGTTTTAAGAGGTTGATCCAGTGAGTGCCGGCCAAGAAAGATTCTTTGTTGAGCATCCATGCAGCGCCAAGCGAACCGAAGGTGCCCCATTTATTATTTGGAAAGCGCGAAGTGCCGTCGCGGCGTGCGGTGGCATACAGGTAATATTTACCGTCGTAATTATATTTTGCCTGCCCGAAAAAACTCTCCAGTGCATAGTCCACCACCTCTGAATCCATCCAGTCCATTATTACCGCGTTGGTCCACTCAATATTGTATGGCCGGGCAATGTTCGATTTCTGCCCCTCCATGAAAGCATTGCGGTAAAGCGTATTTTCATGGGCAACAAAAACTTCAATATTATGTTCGTTAAAAACATTTTGGTAGGTCAGGATTTGATTCCAGGTGTAGGAAAACCGGTTATCCTGCCGTTTGAAAATCCGACCGAGTCCTTCGGCATCGCCGTAAAACGGATTGGTTAATTCCGAGTTGTTCTGCCCGAAATATTGCATGCCGAAATTGGTATTGAAACGGAAATTATTCAGAAACCGTGCTTCCACGGCGGCATTTCCTGCAAAATTATGAATGATGTAAGAATCCCTGTCGAGCCGGGCGGCACCGGCGGGATTAATATTTGCCCCAAAGCCACGGGTACCGGTTCCGCGGTCGAAACCATAATCAAAAAGGTATCCGCCAACTTTTGGATCCTCTACTTTATTCCCGTTTCCATCGCGCACGTAAACCGGATAAACAGGAGGCATTTCATTTACAAAGAAAAACCCGTTATTGGCCACCTCCCTTTGGCCGGGAGAGTTCCTTTCCATATACGAATAGCTGAGGTTCAGGTTGGCTGAGAGCCAGTCCCTCAACTCCTGATCGATGTTGGCCCGTGTATTGAACCGGTCGAATTCGGAGCCCACATAATACCCATCGTCATTAAGGTAGCCAACCGATGTGTAGTAGCTTCCGTTTTCGCCACCGCCACTCAGTCGAACACTTGCTTCCCGGCGTTTGGCCGTACTGAAAATTTCGTCGGCCCAGTTTCCCGGGGTGTATTTTCTTTCCGTAGTTAAAAACTCCCCCGTTGCCGGGTCAATCAACTGATTATCGTCTGTATCCCACATATTGTAATAAGGAGACAAACCGTTGCCCACTGAAAAAACATCTTCGGCAGCCACCTGCCCGGGATTTTCAACATTCTGCGAAACGTATTTATTTTTCAGTCCTTCCCAGGTTAACTGAACATATTCTTCTGGTGAATCAATAGCATTATAGAGCGGAATCAGCCGAAGGTTTATTCCGTAATTTACATCAACGTCGATTACCTGCTTGTTTTTTAATCCTTTTTTGGTAGCGATAACCACCACACCATTTGCACCACGCGCCCCGTAAATTGCTGTAGCCGATGCATCTTTCAAAACGGTGGTGGATTCAATATCGGCCAGGTCGATGGAGGCCAGGTTCCCATTAAACGGAATGCCATCGACAATGTATAACGGTTCACGGCTTGCATTTACAGAGCCAAAACCCCTGATGCGCAAAGAAGCCGTTGTTCCCGGTTGGCCGGAAGAGTTAATAACCTGCACACCGGCCACTTCGCCTGCAAGCGCCTTGGTAATATCTGAAGTATTTTTGCCGGCCAGTTTTTCACCTTCCACTTCGGAAGCCGATCCTGTAAACGATTCTTTGGTAGCTGTTCCGTAAGCCACTACCATAACCTCATCAACACCAATAACATCTGGTTCCATAACCACATCCACAATATTTTGCTGTATGGGCACTTCAGTTACCCGCATCCCTACAAACGAAAAAATCAAAGTCCGGGCTTCTTCAGGAATGGTAAGAACATATTTCCCCTCACTATTGGTAACTGTTCCCAAAGTTGTGCCTTTTACCACAACCGAAACTCCCGGAATAGGGGTATCGTCATCTGAATTGGTTACGCTACCTGATATGCGCCTGGGTTGGGCATTAACCACCTGTAACCCAGCAAAGGCAATGCCAAACAGCATTAGCGCAATTTTATTCATAAGTATTTTTGTTTTGATTCGATATTCTCTCTCTCTTAAAAGCGGTGGCATGAATCAATGAACCACTGCACCAAACAAGAAATGTAAAGATATTATATTCCTTTTGAGTAAAAACAATACTTCCCACTTTTATTGTTAGAAGCCAAAAACCGGGTAGGTGAAACGGAATTAACTCCCGTTACGGGCATCCCACACCAACATACGAGTTCCATATACGACGGTTCCTTGTCCTATTTAGATATGTGGATATTGTTTTCAGCTATCTATCCAAGTAAACCACTCTAATCTAATTTCGGATTTCGTACTATCTTCTGGTTAGGAACCTCTTATTGAGCATATGATCTCAAATTCTTTTCAAATAACATTCATTTACTATCCCACTACAAGGTTCAGTCCTTCCCAAATTACGCATAATTCGGGACTATGGCTTCGGCTGACTTCTCACAAAAGACTTGTTTTGACCGCATTTCATACTCTGTTTCCATGCATCCTTGAGACCTACCGTGGTAAGGTAAATAACTTTCTCACCACACCCCCACCGCACTTACACTCCTGTATCCGTATAGTCTTTGGACTTCCTCTTGTTTGGTAAACTCATCCGGTAGGATATGTATGATGAAGTTCGTGTTACTTGGGGCGGTGTTTTGCTTCCAGTTTCTTAAGATTCTCCCATTGGGATGCCTTGCGGCACATCTCGCTATGGACACTCATGCCTTCTGCTAATTGAACTTTTCAAACTATGTAACTACTCAGGTACCTATTGAGGGATAAATGTATGAAGAAAAAATAAGAATCGTAACATTTTGCGTTAACTCAATTTCCTTGAAGTGAGGGTGATTT
>NZ_JBSQIC010000114.1:0-9461 GCF_055108615.1 Tangfeifania sp.
AGGGAAATCATTGTCATCGACGATAAAATTGCCCCCTGGGTTTACAGTCCGCCCAGTGATATAATAACCGACTGCACCGTACCGGAACCATACAGGGATTATACTGATTTCTGGGAGGATGGCGGTTATGTTGAAGATAATTGCAATATTTTTACCATGGAGCATATCGGCGACAGCGAATCGACAGGAGACGGATGTCCGATGACCATTACACGTACTTATCGTTTTACCGACAATTGCGGCAATTTCACTGACTTCGAACAGAAAATAACTGTCAACGACACCATCCCACCGGATATTACCTGTCCGCGAGATGTTGCGTTTGATGCCGGAGCAAGTGAGCTTGAAGCGCTTACCGGCCTGGCCTATTCCGCTTCGGCGCAACAGGTAAACCTGGCAGATACCACGGCGCTTGGTATTACGGCATCCGACAACTGCGAAGTGGTAGCGATTACCTACGAGGATGAAGTAGCAGGAAGTTGTCCCACCACAGTTACCCGAACCTTTACGGTTTACGATGGCTGCGGAAATACCGCTACGTGCACCCAAACCATTGAACTGTACGGAGAGGATACTCCGCTGTTCGAAGCTCTTGGCCCGTTCTGCCAGAACAGTGTACCGGAAGCATTGCCGGCTACTTCGCTAAACAACATCACCGGCGCCTGGAATCCGGCAACCATTGAAACAGCTAACGCAGGTATATTTACCTACACCTTTACACCCGATCCCGGGCAGTGTGCGGTGGAAACCACGCTGGAAGTTGAAATCCTGGAAACCATCACGCCCGACCTGGCGCCTATCGGCCCGATTTGCCAGTACGCTGAACCACCTACATTGCCGGATACAAGCCTCAACGGCGTGTTTGGCAGCTGGACTCCTGCTACCGTCGATACCGGTGAACCCGGTAGTTTTGAGTATGTCTTTAAACCTGATGGTTCCTTCATCTGTGCCGACAGTTTTGTGATGACCATCCAAATCGACACGGTGATTATTCCACAGTTCGATCCTATTGGCCCGCTTTGCCAGAATGATGCACCACCCGCTTTGCCGGAAGCCAATTTCAACGGCACAACCGGCACCTGGGTTCCCTATGTAATCCGGACCGACTCGGTGGGCGTGTTCGATTATGTATTTATTCCGGATACAGGCTACAATTGCGCGTTTACCGATACCCTGCAGATTGAAGTGAAACCCTGGATCAAACCGGAATTCGACCCGGTTGGCCCGATTTGCGTTGGGGATATCCCGCCGGCACTGCCCGACTCAAGCAACAATGGCATTTCCGGTACATGGAGGCTTAACGGTATTCCAACCGACACTATCCGCACCGACGAAGCAGGCCTGTTACTCTACCAATTTATTCCGGTTGAAGGGTACGATTGTATTGAACCGCTGAACCTCCCGGTAACTATTATTGAGAATACCCCGCCGGTGGCTGAGGAAGACAGCGTATTTACATTGCAGGATGAACAGGTGACAATCGATATTCTTGAAAATGACTTCGATCCAAACGGAGAAATTGACGACACAACCGTAACATTGCTGCAGGTTCCAACACACGGCACGGCAGAGATAAATCCGGCAACCGGCGTTGTTTCCTACACTCCGGAATTTGGATACTTCGGAATGGATACCTTGTACTATTCAGTTTGCGACGATGGCGAACCTTGCGGTGTGCTTTGCGACAGCGCAAGGGTCATCATTGAAATTGGCGAGCCCAACAATCCGCCGGTGGCTGTAACCGATTCCTTCTCGGTAATGTGCTTCCCGCTTACGGGTAACCTGCTCGATAACGATTACGACCCGGACAACGACGAACTGACCATGAGCTTATGGCCGGTACAAGAACCCGAACATGGCATTGTGGACCTCCACCCCGACGGCACCTTTGTATATATGCCCGACGAAGGTTACATGGGGCCCGACAGCTTTATTTACCGGGTTTGCGATAACGGAATACCGGTAATGTGCGACGAAGCACAGGTTTGGATTTATGTGCTGCCCGACGCGGATTGCGACGGCGTTCCGGATTACGAAGAAAACGTGGATACAAAATGCACAATGATGATTCCGGAAGGATTCTCACCCAACGGCGACGGGGTCCACGACTTCTTCCAGGTTTATTGTATTGACAAATACCCCGATGCCGTTATGCGCATATTCGACCGAGCGGGCAATAAACTCTTCGAAAAACAACATTACGGTAACCTGGATTACTGGGGATCTGACCAGGAAGCCTGGTGGTGGGGCAAAACCCAAAACAAATGGGTACTTGGCCGTGGTAACTTACCGGCAGGCAACTACCTGTACGTGATAGAGCTGGGCAATGGCGAAGTACGAACCGGAACGGTTATGATTGCCTATTAAAAGGAAAATTCAATTTTCCACAACCGTTACAGTCGCGACCTTTTTGTGAAAGACAAGAAATATTGGGAAATCATGCCCGGCAAGAAGTCGGAACAGAAGGTCAGGGAAAAGGTCAGGATATATTTGGACAGTCATGGACACAGCCCGGCAAAAGCAATTGCCGATGGTCTTAATGTAATAATCAGGGGATGGCTGTTAGCTTTGTACTCTACTCTACCGGGAAAATCCACTGTTGAATAAATTACAATTTACTGCAGCATAAATTTTACGGTAACGCCGATGGTTTTTCCTCTATATTCTGGAATTTCAATTTTTGGAAGCTGACGAATGATTCGTTCAACTTCATTTTTTAATACAGAATTTTCCGTATCGATTAAATTATTTTTGATAATAACGTCATCTTTATTTTTGTAACCTACTACCACTACTTCGTCCAGAATGTTTTGTTGTAACAACAACCACCCCGTTTTTACCTTTTTCACCGTAGTGCTTTGTACCTGATTCGCCTTTCAAAACATCGATACTTTTTATATCGTCGGGATTTATGTCATCCAGGTTACCCTGAAATTCTTCTCCGTCAAGAACATAAAGTAGTTTTGGAGCCGACAGATTTTGAGTTGCCCGGCTCACTTTTACAGGGGCTTCTTTCAAAACAAAATCGACGGGAACCGTGTAGGTTACATCAACCGGTTTTCCATCTTGTCTGCCTGGTTTCCAGTCGGGCATTGAATTTACCACCCTAACTGCCTCTTTATCCATAGGTGGGTGAACACCACGTGCAATTCTGGCATCGGTTACTTTACCTTCTTTGGTAATTTTGAATGTGACATATACGCGCCCGTGAATCCCGCTTTCCTTTGCACTTTCAGGATAATTTATACTGTTGTCGATATATTGTTTTAAAGCATCTTCTCCACCCGGAAATTCGGGCATCTCATCGGGATTTTTGATTTCTTCCTTTGGTAAAGGCCGGACATTTTGGGCATTGTCATTCAAATAATCGTAGGATTTTGATTTTGTAGTTATCAAAATTACCCCGTTTTTGCCTTTGCTCCCATAAAGTGCAGTGGCCGAAACATCTTTTAGCACGCTTATACTTTCAATGTCATCGGGTGGGAGCTGATTGATGTTTTCTGTTGGTTTTCCGTCAACTATATACAATGGCTCAGTGGAAGTATCAATTTTCCCTGAGCTGGGAGGAAGTCCGGATATGCTTCTATTGAAGTCTGTTTTTGTTTCATTTTTAGTTATTTGGGGTTTGTTTGCCGGCGAAACTCCGGTTTCACTTACCAAATGTTTTTGACTGGCAGGGCTGAAAGTCAGTTCTTTCCAGGCCGTGCCTGCTTTCCCCGTCAGTTTAATCAGGTCATCCACCTTTTCAATTTCAAATAAAAATCCGGAGTCATCAGCTGAATTGCCGGTTCCTGCAGAGGTCATTCCCAATTGGTTGATTGCAACCGGTTTTTGGTTGTTTGCTGAGAATGTCAGTTTTGTAAAAGCACATCCTTCCAGTCCGTGAAGAATAAACTGGTTATCCTTAAATTCAATTGAAAGCAGGAATTTATTGGGTTCTGTTTCAGCATCAGAACCAGTTTGGTCTTTTATTGAAGAAGTGACAGAAGCCATCGGGTTATTTTCAGGCAAAACGTTTTCAGATTCAGGAGTTTGGCTCTGAATGACTTCCGTTTTTACCTCGCGGTTCGAAAGTCCCATAACGAGAACGGCGAGCAGTGGAAGAACGATGATTTGTTTCAGCGGGGCAAATTTGTTTTCAGTTTTCTTTTTCATCATGATTATGCGGTTTTTTAGTTGCGATCCGTTTAACGCGGTTAAAAATGGTGCCACGCCTTTTTTGTCGGCCAAAGCCACCATCGCCAGTTGGTACGTTTTCGGATCGTCGGTTTTTACAATTTTATCGTCGGTTTTGTATTCCAGGTTGTTTTTCACGGCATCTTTCAGCAGCCATGCAAACGGATTGAACCATTGCAAAAGGAAAAGAATTTCGGTAAGCAGAATATCCAGCGTGTGTTTTTCTTTTACGTGAATGTTTTCGTGGGCCACAATCATTTCAAGGTTGGGGCTGTTCAACGTTTTTTCGGACAGCACAATTTTGTTGAAAAATGAAAACGGATGAACATCTTTTTTAGTAATATGCACCCGGCTGCCAAAAAGATTTTCTACGCGGCTTTTTTGCACCATTCGGATGGCATGGATATGCCCGGCCAGCAAGTGAAACACAAACCCGGATATTCCGAGCAAATACAATCCAAACAAATAGTGCGGCCACAGCGAAGGTGATTCAGAATACGTTTCAGTTGCAACAGAAGCCTGATTCAGAAAGGCAAAACTGTTTGTATCTGTTGCCGGTGCTACGATGTATTTTACGGTAGTAAACGTGATGAGCGGAATGATAAAACTCAGCGCCAGTGAAACCGGCAGGTAAATGCGGTTAAACACAAACTGTTTCCGGTTTTGAAAAAGCGCCAGGTAGGTGAGGTAAAACGCCCCGGCTGCCAGGGCTGATTTCCCGATATAGATGAGGTAACTTTCCATCACTTTTCGTCTTTAATCATTTTTACCAGCTCTTCCAGCTCCTCGGGCGAAAGGCCTTTTTCTTTTACAAAAAACGCCACGGCACTTTTATACGAATTGTCGAAGTAGTCGCTCACCACCTGATTCATGAACGAGCGGCGGTACTCTTCTTTCGTGAGCAGCGGGTAGTATTGGTAGGTATTTCCGTACTGGTTGTAACCTACAATTCCTTTGTCCTGCAGCAGCCGCACCAGCGACGAGATGGTGTTGTAGTGCGGCTTCGGGGCATCGTATTCTTCAATAATGTCTTTTACGAATGCTTTTTTCAGCCGCCAGAGGATTTTCATTACCTCTTCTTCTTTTCGTGTAAGTTTTTTCATTCTTTCAGACTTTAGATTTTTAGACACAAGTATCAAGACTTTTTAATTTGTCATTCCGACGAAGAATGAGGAGGAATCTCATCAATATAAACAGATTTCTCATCCGCCAGCCGGCGGATTTGAAATAACAGTCGTCGAATTGACAAAACAAACATACAACTGGTTTTTCAGTTTTGCAACTATTTTTTCAGTTTTCAAACTGATTTTTCAGTTGCATTGTAGTTAAAGCACTGGTGGTATGGAAGTTGAATGAGTTATTTTTTTTCTGAATCGATAGCCTCGTTTAAAAAGACATTTGCTTTATGCAGTTCGCGGTAAGCTTTTACTGCTTCACCAATAAAGTCACCGTTGATTAAAATTTCATTGTTCAAACGAGCCGAAAAGGCAAATGATTTATAGCGCAGCAGATGAATAAGCGGGTGATCCTTGGCAAAATATTTCGGGGCAGTTTTCAGTTGGTGGTCCATCATTTCGGGGAAGATGGCCTTAAAATCCGGGTTGTTTTCTGAAAGGCCCTGAAGAAATTGCAGCACTTGTTCCATACTTTTTCTTATTTAAGTTACTTTTATGGCAAAGTAACCAATTTTAAAGAAACAGTGTTGCAGATGAAAAAGTTTGTCCTTATTGTTGCCGGCGGGCGGGGGAGCCGGATGAAACAGACTGTGCCGAAACAGTTTGCCGAAATTGCAGGTAAACCAATATTGATGCACACATTCGACGCTTTTTTGAAGTACGACGAGGAGATGGACTTTCTTCTTGTTTTACCTGAAACTGATATCCCGGTCTGGAAAAAATTGTGCAAGAAACATAACTTAGGCCTGCAACACTCCCTGGTGGCAGGAGGCGAAACACGTTTTCGATCGGTAAAAAACGGGCTGGCCGAAATCGGGGAAGAGGGAATTGTTTTTATCCACGATGGAGTGCGGCCTTTTGTATCGGCGCAAACCATTGAAAATTGTTATAAGATGGCTTCGGAAAAAAGGAATGCACTTCCGGTTATTCCGGTCTCGGAGTCGGTGCGGGAAGTTTTGAACGGGAAAAACCGGGCTGTTGATCGCAGTAATTATTTTATGGTTCAGACTCCGCAAACTTTCAGGGTTTCGGCCATTAAAAATGCCTATAATCAGAGCTATTCCGAAAAATTTACCGACGATGCCTCGGTTTTGGAGAGCAGTGGTGAAACAATTAACCTGGTGGAGGGAAACCGTGAAAACATAAAAATTACCTGGCCGGCAGATTTAAAAATTGCCCGGGCATTGATCAATTCATGAGCGTTTAACAGCTGCCTGTTTAACCTCCGTTAAAAAGAGAAGTTAAAAAATTGGCTAAACCAGCGAATCTCCTTTTTGTATGCGCACATCGGTGACGAACTGTTTAATCTGCTGCTCGTCTTCCTTCCGGCAAATCATCAGCGTGTCGTTCGATTCGGCAACAATGTACCCGTCCAATCCCTGTAAAACAGCTACTTTTTCGTTGCTCAGATTAATAATGCAATTGCTGGTGCCGTACGTTAAAACGTTTTCTCCGTTAATCACATTTCCCTCTTTGTCCTTTTCTTTATTATCGTAGAGCGAGCTCCAGGTCCCCAGGTCGCTCCAGCCAAAATCGGACGTGAGCACAAAAACGTTGGCCGCTTTTTCCATAATTCCGTAGTCGATGGAAATGCCCTGGCATTCAGAGTAGGTTTTATTGATAAAATGTACCTCGTCTTCGGTGTTGTAAAGCTTCAGGCCTTTGGCAAAAAGTTTGGAAATGTCGGACAGGTAGGTATCGAAGGCTGCGAGTATGGAAGGCAGCGACCAGATAAAAATACCTGAATTCCAAAAAAATTCGCCACTTTCTAAAAAAATGCGGGCCATTTCACTGTCGGGTTTTTCAGTAAACGTTTTCACTTTGTGGAGGTTATCCAGATTGTTGAAATTCACTTTCTTTTTTACCTGAATGTAACCGTACCCGGTTTCGGGCCTGCTGGGTTTTATGCCAAGTGTGAGCAACGCATCGCGATTTTTTACAAATTCCAGCCCGTTCTTTACCTGCCTGATAAATTCTTCTTCTTTCATTATCAGGTGATCCGACGGGGCAACTATTAAATTGGCCTGTGGGGTGCTGGTTTTTACTTTATAGGCAGCGTAGGCAATGCATGGCGCTGTGTTTCTGCGCAGGGGTTCAAGCAAAACCTGGTTTTCATTCAGCTCGGGGAGCTGTTCCAGAACCAAATCTTTGTAACTTACGCTGGTAACAACCAGGAAATTTTCAGCAGGGATAATTGAAGAATAGCGATCATAGGTTTGCTGGATGAGTGTTCGTCCGGTTCCTAAAATATCTAAAAACTGTTTTGGTTTTGAACTTCTGCTAAGAGGCCAGAACCGGCTACCAACACCGCCAGCCATTATTATACAAAAATTATTTTCCATCAATTATTTTATTCTTTTGTGCGTAAAAATATGAATTTAAAAAGAATCTTTAAGAAATACGGTGGATTTTAAAAGAAGTTACCCAACTATTTCGGTTCTCATTATTTTGATTCAGCCATTAATGTTGTAATTTTATCCGCAATCTGAAACAGATTCAGCTACCTTGAAATGATTATGCAAATGAAGTTTTTTTTTCATGTAGGACAGTATTTTACACTTCTGAAAAAAGTTTTCGGACGGCCCGAAAAACTGAGGTTGTATGTCCGGCAGCTTTTTCATGAAATCGACACGCTCGGGGTAAATTCGGTGTGGATTGTAATTATTATTTCAATTTTTATCGGGGGGATTATGACCATTCAGTTTGCTTACAGCATGTCAAATCCCATTTACCCGACTACCCTTGTTGGACTGGGGACACGTGATACGCTTATTCTGGAATTTTCCTCCACCATACTGGCACTTATTATGGCCGGGAAAATCGGGTCGAACATTACTTCAGAAATAGGAACAATGCGTGTAACCGAGCAAATTGATTCGCTCGAAATAATGGGAGTGAACTCAGCCAGCTATTTGATTCTGCCCAAAATTGTGGCCGTGGTGTTTATTTTCCCATTTCTGTTTATTATCAGTGTTTTTTTTGGTTTACTCGGCGGACTGGTTACCGGGCCCATTGCGGGTGTAATTTCTATTCATGATTATATTGAAGGTATCCAATGGCTTTTTTACCCGTATTACGTTACTTTTTCGCTTATAAAATCAGTTGTTTTCGGTTTCCTGGTGTCTTCGGTACCTGCCTATTTTGGCTATTACGTGAAAGGTGGCTCACTGGAAGTGGGCAAAGCCAGTACTACTGCGGTAGTTAATACGAATATTCTGATTCTGTTTTTCGATTTAATCTTAACACGGCTATTACTGACATGATTGAAGTTAAAAATATTCATAAATCATTTGACGGAACTGAAGTACTGAAAAATATTTCGAACCGTTTTGAGCAGGGAAAAACAAACCTGATAATCGGGCGAAGTGGCTCAGGGAAAACGGTTTTGCTGAAGTCAATCCTGGGATTGTACGATATTGACCAGGGCGAAATATGGTACGACGACAGGGATATTGTAAAAATGCACCGCAAGGAACGCAAAAAATTGCGCCGCGAAATCGGGATGGTTTTTCAGGGAGGTGCACTTTTCGACAGCCTTTCGGTTGAAGCTAATATCAGGTTTCCGCTCGATATGTTTACCCACCAATCGCCGGCAGAAAAAAAGAAACGGGTTGAATTCTGCCTCGAACATGTGAATATTGAAAAAAATGCGTTTAAGCTCTTTCCCAGCGAAATAAGCGGCGGAATGCAAAAACGCGTGGCCATTGCACGTGCCATTGCACTTAATCCGAAATACCTGTTTTGCGATGAGCCCAACTCGGGCCTCGACCCGGAAACCGCAACCATTATTGACCAGCTGATACAACACCTTACCCGTGAATTTGAAATGACAACCATTATCAATACACACGATATGAATTCGGTTATTGAAATTGGCGAATCGGTTCTTTTTATTGCCAAAGGCGAGGTGGCCTGGACAGGCTCGAACAAAGAAATACTGGAAACCAGGAACAAAAAGTTAAACGATTTTATTTTTGCCAATAAGTTGTATGCACAATTGCGCGAAGAAAAAACAGCAATTCAGGGAGAATTTTTGGGTTAATAGAAACATTTATTAGTTAACAAGTTACAAAACTTGCAGGAAAATATTTTTCGCACTATTTTAGCAAT
>NZ_JBSQIC010000115.1:0-9018 GCF_055108615.1 Tangfeifania sp.
GGGTGGGCCAAAAACCTGCGCCACATCAGCTGGTTCATTATTTTGAAATAATTGGTATTCTCGGTTTCAAACCTGTTTATTGCCCTGTTTTCGGCATTAAAAGCTTTAATAATCCGGAGCCCGGAAAGGTCTTCTTCAATAATTGAGAGTATTTCTCCCATTTTGTGCTGTCCTTTCCGGCTCTCTTTTTTCAGGCTTTTGCCAATGCGCCCGATAATGAAGCCGGCAATTGGGAACATTACAAAAACGAAAAGTGTGAGGCTCCAGCTCATGTAAATCATCACCGCCACCGAAACGATGATAAGAATCGGGTTTTTAATCATCATTTCCAGGGAGTTCATGACAGAATTTTCCACTTCGGTAACATCGCCGGTCATGCGGGCCATTATATCACCTTTGCGTTCGTCAGAGAAAAAACCCAGTTGCAGTTTCAGTATTTTCCGGTAAATTTTTGAGCGGATGTCCCGTACCACACCGTTTCTAATCAGTACAATCATGTAGTTGGCGAGGTAATAAAATCCAACCTTCAGCAAAACAGTAATTATTATGAAAATACCGATGAAAACCAGTGCCTTTTCGTGATTGTATTGGATTATTACTTTGCTTATCAGGTAGTTGCTGTACTCGGCGAATGCTGAAACATTCAGGCCAACTTCTGGTTTTTGGGTAACCAGTTCCTGTGTGCCAAACAAAATTTTCAGCGAAGGTATTAATAATAAAAATGAAAAGGCCCCAAATATGGCACTCAAAAAATTGAAAATGATGTTCCAAACGAGCTTCCATTTGTAGGGTGGAATAAAGCGGCGAAGTAAGTGAAGAAAATCTTTCATGGTTAATTTTTAGAAGACTCCTGTGTAATTTTGCGGAGTAATCTTTTTTAATTCTTTTTTAATTTTTTCATCAACATCCAGATTATCAATAAAATTGTGGATTGTTGGCATGTCGATAACTTCATTTTTGCGGGTTAAATCTTTGAGCGCTTCGTAGGGATTGGGATAAAATTCGCGCCGCAAAATGGTTTGAATGGCTTCGGCAACAACAGCTACATTATTTTCTAAATCTTTTTTTATGGCCGGTTCGTTGAGCATCAGTTTGTTTAGTCCTTTTAGGGTAGATTTTAAAGCAATTATGGTATGGCCAAAAGGAACGCCGATAAAACGGGTAACGGTTGAATCGGTCAGGTCGCGCTGCAGCCTCGAAACCGGAAGTTTGGCAGCAAGCTGTTCAAATCCGGCGTTGGCAATGCTAATATTGCCTTCAGAATTTTCAAAATCGATGGGATTAACTTTATGTGGCATGGTAGATGAACCAACTTCACCTTTTTTAATTTTCTGCTTGAAATAGTTCATCGAAATGTAACTCCACATATCGCGGTCGAGATCGAGTATGATATTGTTGATGCGTTTCAGTGCGTCGAAAATTGAAGCATAATTATCGTAGTGGGCAATTTGAGTTGTGTACTGCGAGCGTTCCAGCCCAAGTTTTTCCCTGCAAAAATTATTGGCAAATTGCGGCCAGTCAATTTCGGGGTAGGCCACGTGGTGGGCATTGAAATTACCGGTGGCACCGCCAAATTTTGCATGGCACGGAAGTGCACGCAACTGAGTAAGCTGGATATGGATGCGTTCAATAAATACCATAATTTCCTTTCCGAGTTTGGTGGGCGATGCCGGCTGTCCGTGAGTTTTGGCAAGCATCGGAATATTTTTCCACTTTTCAGCCAGTTCTTCCAGCTTTTCGGTTACCTGCTGCAAAAGCGGATAATATTCTTCGTCCAGTGCATCGTGAATTGATTTGGGCAAAGCTGTATTGTTGGCATCCTGCGAGGTGAGGCCAAAATGGATAAATTCCCGGTATTTTTCCAGTCCCAGCTTCTCAAATTCTTCTTTTAAGAAATATTCAACTGCCTTAACATCATGGTTGGTAACGCTTTCAATTTCTTTTACGCGGGCTGCATTTTCAACCGAAAATTGTTGATGTATTTCCCTGAGTTCTTCCAGCTTTTCTTTTGAAATATTTTTTAACTGGGTCAGGGGATACTCACAAAGTGCAATAAAATATTCAATCTCTGCAAAAACCCTGTATTTAATAAGTGCATACTCGCTGAAATATTTCCAAAGATTTTCAGCTTTGTTGTGGTACCGGCCGTCAACCGGCGATATTGCCGTTAATGCGTTAAATTCCATTCTTTTGTCTTTTAAAACCCTGCAAAGGTAGTAATTTAGGTGAATTTGGATTTTTTTTGTCCGCGATAATTTTTTACGCATTGTGCCGGTTTTATTTATAACTTAGCTGTTCGAACCGATTACAGATAATGCGTTTTCAAAAGAATTCAGAAAGAAAGTTATAAATGAGAATATTACAGTCACTACTTGTTGTTTTATTGATTTTACCGGTTGTTTATATTTCGGAAGCCGGTGAAAAAGATGAAAAGTTAGTATATAAATTCAACATTAAGGAAGAAATTGCGCCGGCTTTATGGCGACAAACACAACAGGCGTTTAAAGCTGCCGACACATTGGGTGCCGATGTATTTCTGATTCACATGAATACTTATGGCGGCACGGTACTCGATGCCGATTCCATCCGCACTAAAATTTTGCAAAGTACCATTCCTGTTTACGTTTTTATTGATAACAACGCAGCCTCGGCCGGAGCCTTAATTTCTGTTGCGTGCGACAGCATTTACATGCGTCCCGGCGGAAGTATTGGTGCTGCAACGGTTGTAAACCAAACCGGCCAGGCTATGCCCGACAAATACCAAAGTTACATGCGTTCTACCATGCGTGCTACTGCCGAAGCTCATGGAAAAGATACGATCATTTCAGGAAACGATACCATTTACAAATGGCGACGCGACCCGAATATTGCAGAGGCAATGGTTGATCCTTCCGTTTTTATTGAGGGAATAATCGATACAGGCAAAGTGCTGACTTTTACTCCGGGCGAAGCCATCAAATACGGTTTTTGCGAAGGTGTGGCAGAGAACATCCCCGAAGTGCTGCAAAAAGTTGGTATTGAAGAATACCGAATTGTAGAATATTCGCCGTCGTTTATTGAGAGAATTATTGGCTTTTTAGTGCACCCCGTAGTTTCGGGTTTGCTTATTATGGCAATTATTGGCGGCATTTACTTCGAGATGCAATCGCCAGGCATTGGTTTCCCTATTGGAGTGGCCATTCTGGCTGCCTTGCTTTATTTTGCCCCGCTTTATCTCGAAGGACTGGCCGATCACTGGGAAGTAATGGTTTTCCTGATTGGCCTGATTTTAATCGCAGTGGAAATATTTGTTATTCCCGGTTTCGGCGTGGCCGGAATTTCGGGTATTTTGCTGGTCTTTATTGGTTTGGTCCTGAGTTTGGTTGGTAATGTTGATTTTGATTTTAGCCCTGTTGATACCGATAAGCTTGGCGTGGCTATAATGACTGTTGTATTTGGCCTGTTTGGCGGATTTATTTTAGCTCTTTATCTGGGCAATAAGCTGTTTACAGCAAAATCAGGTGTTTTCAAAAATCTTTCCCTGAACACTGTGCAGAATATCAGCGAAGGTTATTTGAATGTGGAATCAACATTTTTAAACCTGAAAGGAAAAACAGGAACTGCCCAAACCGTTTTACGGCCCGGGGGAAAAGTTTTAATTGAAGGCGAAGTTTACGATGCGATGGCAGAAACCGGATTTATTGACAGGGGAGAGGATATTATTGTTGTAAAAGTGGGGACTTCCCAGCTTTATGTTGACCGACCCGGGACTTAATTTTGGGTGAGGTAATTTTTAAAATTATAATTTTAGTAATTTAACTCTTGGTTCGAATAATTTATTATAAACTATTGCAATTCGTATTTATTTGACGTTGGCAGCCCCGAACCATCAGTGGCGCATGCCCACCCCGGTCATACATACCGGGCCTTTCGATGCTGCGTTGTCGCATGGTAATTCTGCATTGGGCTTAGGATGGTAAAATGAAAGTTCACAGAATTTTAAATGAAAATAAAAGGCACGAATGAAGGTTTGTAACAGCGGGGGTTATGTTGTTTCTTTTTTCAATTTATCCGGATTCATTCGATTAGAGCATATGAAGTCCTCATAATCAGCAATTTATCAATCTTCATACAGCATCCAGAAATTAAAAATTAGAGGGAACACAACACTTTGGTATGTTTTCAACAGAAAATAATCCTCCGTCTCCGAGAACTCGGGGCCACCTCCTTTGAAAAGGAGGACGCGCCTCGAGGTCTGCAACTGCCTACTGCGACTGATCACTGATCACTGATCACTGATCACTGATCACTGATCACTGATCACTGATCACTGATCACTGATCACTTCCTACGTCGTTTTCCGGTACTGCCAAATCGCCAGGCTCAAAAAGACGATGCCAAGAACGACCAGCGAGAAAAACTCTGTCAGCAGGTCGAAAAAGCCGGATCCTTTGAGCAGGATGTTGCGCATGATTTTCATGAAATAGTAAATCGGGTTGAGGCGGTTGAATTCCTGAGCCCACTCGGGCATACTTTCCACAGGGGTGAAAATACCGCCCATCAGAATAAAAATCATCATAAAAAAGAAACTGATGAACATTACCTGCTGCTGTGTTTCGGTGACGGTGGAGATAAACAAACCAAGGCCGAGCACGCCTATTAGGTAAAGTCCGGCAAACCCTAAAAGCAGCCACAGACTGCCGACGATGGGCAGGTCGAAGACCAGCCAGGCAATAAACAACCCGAATGCGAGGTCGAACAGGGCAATGATCCAAAACGGAACCAGTTTGCCGATGATGAAGTGATGCTTGCGAATGGGGGTTACGTTGAGCTGCTCGATGGTGCCGATTTCTTTTTCGCGTACCAGGTTCATCCCCGACATAAACATCCCGATGATTGTGACCAGAATTGCCAGGATTCCCGGTGCCATGTACCATTTGTAATCCAGTTCGCTGTTGAACCAGTAGCTTTCTGCAATCTTCACCTTATTAGGTGGCATCAGTTCAGGAATGCCTTTCCAATCGGTAATTAAATGCTGGTTGTAGTCGCCGATGATTCTGGCAGAGTAGGAATAGATGAGTTGCGCCGTATTTCCGTCGATGGCATTTACCAGTAACTGAATTGAGGCCTCGTTTTCGCGCACCAGTTCGCGTTCCATGTTGGCCGGAATTACCAGCACCGCATCGGCCTCGTCGGTTAGCAGCATTGCTTCACCAAACTGTTCGTCGGTCACCATGGTTTTTACATTGTAAAATGGAATGCCGTCGAATTTGGCAATCAGCTCCCGTGATGCCGACGACAAATCATTATCGACCACCACTATGTCGATTTTTTTCAAATCGTAGGTAGCCGCAAAAACCAGCACCAGCATTTGCATCAGCGGCACCCCGATGATCATCGGCAGCATGGTTTTGTTCCGGAATATTTGCCGGAATTCTTTTTGGAGAATGTAGCGAATAGTATTCATAGCTTAGAGCTTCAAGCTTGCGGCTATTCTAATCGAACCTTAAACTTCCTTACACTCACCGCCACAAAAAACAGTGTCATACCAATTAAAATCAGTGTTTCTTTCCAGATGAAAGACAATCCAACTCCTTTAAGCATAATTCCGCGGATGATGGCAATGAACCAGCGGGCGGGCATGATGTGGCTCAGCCACTGCAGAATTTTGGGCATGTTTTCGATGGGGAATATAAAACCCGACAGCAGGATGGTCGGCAGCATCAGTACAATCATCGAGATAAACATGGCGGTCATCTGGCTTTTGGCCATGGTGGAAATGAGGATGCCCAGGCAAAGCGCCATCAAAATGAACAGGATGGTTTCGAGCATCAGCAAAACAAAACTTCCGGTAATGGGTACGCCAAAAACAAAATGACCGATAAGCACAATTACAAATGCGTTTACAATGGAAAGCAGCAGATAGGGCAACACTTTTCCGACAATAATTTGCGATGGTTTTAACGGGGAAACCAAAAGGATTTCCATGGTTCCCATCTCTTTTTCGCGGGTGATGGAAATGGAGGTCATCATGGCCGAAATGAGCATCAGAATCAGCGCCATGGTGCCGGGCACAAACATGTAGGCGCTTTTCATTTCCTCGTTAAAATACATCCGCACTTCGGGCTGAATCTGCATCGGCAGCTCCTGATTAGGATTCATTTTTTGCACGTAGTCGTTGATGATGCCGCGTGTGTACGAAACGGCCAGTCGTGCCATGTTCGGGTCCGATGCATCGGCAATTAACTGCACCTCTGCTGACCCTTCCTTTATCAGCTTCTCGCCGAAATTACTTTCGAAAACAATGATTTCCTTCACTTCACCTTTCCGGAAAGTTTTCTCTATTCCGCGGGTGTTTTGCAAATCGTCAACCAGTACAAAATAGCCAGACGACAGCAGTTTGTTGGTAATTTGCTGTGTGGTTTCATCCTTGCTTTGGTCGTAAATCGCAATGCGTACATCTTTGATTTCATTTTTGATGACCGTCCCGAAAATCAGGAGCTGCGCCACCGGAATTCCAAACAAAATCAGCATCGTCCGCGGATCGCGAAAAATGTGGAAGAATTCTTTTTTGATGAAAGATTTTAGTTGTTTCATTTTTTTAGCTTTTAGATCCGATCCACAAGCTTCAATCTATCCCTGCTTGTGGTTTGAAGCTTGCGACTTGCAGTTTATCATCGTGCAATTTTTATAAACACTTCATCCATATCCTTGGCATTGTATCTTTTCTTCAGTTTTGCCGGTGTGTCGAGCGCTTCAATTTTGCCGGCATCCATAATGGAGACGCGGTCGCAGTATTCGGCTTCGTCCATGTAATGGGTGGTGACAAAGACGGTAATTCCGTCGTTTGCCGCTTCGTAAATCATGTCCCAGAATTTGCGGCGCGTTACCGGGTCCACTCCGCCGGTCGGTTCATCGAGGAACACTATTTTGGGTTCGTGGAAAACCGCCACCGAAAAGGCCAGTTTTTGTTTCCATCCCAGTGGCAGTCCTGCAATCAGTTTGTTTTTAGCGTTTTCCATCTCCAGCTTTTTCAGCAGTTCGTTCATTTTTTCCTTTCTGCGTTTGGGGGAGATCCCGTAAATTCCCGCATAAAACCGGATGTTTTCGGCTACTGTCAAATCTTCGTAAAGCGAAAATTTCTGGCTCATGTAGCCGATGTTTTTTTTGATTTTCTCCGTTTCGGTATATACATCAAAACCGGCCACATTCAACTCGCCCGAGGTGGGAGCGGAGAGCCCGCTGAGAATGCGGATGGCCGTGGTTTTCCCCGCACCATTCGCTCCCAGGAATCCAAACACTTCGCCTTTGTACACATCGAATGTGAGGTTGTCGTTGGCCGTGAAGGAGCCGAATTTTTTGACGAGGTTTTTTACCGTAATTATTTTCTCTTTCATTTTTATTTAAAAGTTTTCAGTCACAGTTAAGTAGCAAAAAGTGATCAGTGATCAGTCGCAGTGATCAGTTAAATATCTTTACTACTTCCAAACTTCTCAGGATTTAAAATCATGTAATTTATGAGTTTGCCAATTTCCTGTGTTTCGGCCTCGAATTTTTTGAACTCATCTTCTCCAATGTATTTGCACGCATAAGCAAATTCAAGCCAAACCAATGTTTCGCTGTTTTCGCCATCGGAATCCGTGAGTTTACTTTTAAAATGCTTTGGATAATTTCTTTTACGGTAAGCTTCCGCGACATTGCTGCATGTAGATCGGGAAGAGCGCCTGATTTGGTCTGTCAGCGAATATTTTTCTTCTTTCGGAAAGCCTTTGGAAATCTCATATATTTCCATTGCAAGCTGAAATCCTTTTTTGTAAACATGTAAGTCCCTAAAGTCCATAATTCCAAAATTTAAATTGTAATACGTTTTATTTTCTTTCTAATACTGCCAACTGATCACCGATCACTGATCACCGATCACTGATCACTGATCACTGATCACTTCTCATAAGTCCCATAAATACATCCTCAATTCCCGGCTCAATCTCTTCTACCAGCACATTTTTGTGGTTCTTTTTGTGGAGGTAGTCATCCAGTTCGCTCGGTTCCACATCATCGTCGGTGCCGGTGAAATGGACAAACTCACCAAATGCAAAAACCGATTCTGCTTTTTCGTAAGCCCGCAAATCCTGGATCAGCCGGTAGATTTCATCCGAACGGGCGCGAATGATGCGGTGCGGGTATTTTTCGGTGATGCGTTTCGGCGAATCCACATCCAGTATTTCACCCTTTTGAATCAGCGCCACGCGGTCGCACAAATTGGCTTCGTCCATGTAGGGCGTTGAAACCAGGATGGTAATTCCTTTGTCCTGCAGCTTTTTCAGCATCTCCCAGAATTCCTTCCTGGAAACCGCGTCCACACCGGTGGTTGGCTCGTCGAGTATCAGAGTTTTCGGTTTATGGATGAGTGCGCACGACAGCGCCAGCTTTTGTTTCATTCCACCCGAGAGCTGTCCGGCACGGCGTTTTTTAAACGGTTCGATCTGGTGGTAGATGTCACGGATGAGATCGTAGTTTTCGTTGATTGTGGAGCCAAAAACCGTGGCGAAGAAATGCAGGTTTTCCTCCACGCTCAAATCCTGGTACAATGAAAACTTCCCTGGCATGTAACCCACGAGGTGCCTGATTTTTTTGAAATCCTGTACCACATCCAGGCCATCCATTTTCGCCTCGCCTGAATCCGGCAGCAGCAACGTTGTCAGAATCCGCATCAATGTAGTTTTTCCTGCACCATCGGGACCAATCAGGCCGAAGAGTTCGTTCTTGTTTACTTCCAGCGAAATGGATTTTAATGCCTGAATTTCGGAGTAGGATTTTGATATATTGTTAATTTGTATCATGGTAAAAAAGTGATCAGTGATCAGTCGCAGTGATCAGTTAAAAATCTTTGCTGCTTCCAAATTTTTCAGGATGTAAAATCATGTAATTTATGAGCTTGCCAATTTCCTGAGTTTCAACTTCGAATTTTTTAAAAGTGTCAGCTTCAATATACTTACATGCATGTGCAAACTCCAGCCAAACCAATGTTTCGCTGTTCTC
>NZ_JBSQIC010000116.1:0-8931 GCF_055108615.1 Tangfeifania sp.
CGTGGCGCCAGTTTGTTATGCAAACTTTTCAATCGCGGTTTCGCGAATTGATTGAAACCATCGACTCCATTGCCTTTTTGAAACTCGACGAACGCCTGGTAAAATACTTTGTTGACCGTTATCAAAAATTGGGAAACCCAACATTCAGCGGAACCCACCAGGAACTTGCCCTTCAGTTAAATACATCGCGCGAAGTGGTTTCCAGGTTGCTGAAAAAGCTCGAAAAAGACGGAAAAATTGAACTGTCACGAAATTTTATCGATTTTTCGGGCCTTGTGTGACTTTTATTACAGACTGGTTTCATTCATTCCTTTTTCTTTGTTCGAACAATACAATTAGAGACAGAGAGTTCATAACTATTGCTTCATAATTTTTTGGGTTATAAAATCGGTTAGTAGTTGAAGGTTGTTTGGCCCCGGGCTTTAAAAGTCCGGGGCTTTTCTTTTTATGGGGCTTCCTGGTTCAGAACAATCCCTGCTTTATTGAATTTTTTTTCCAGCGCTTCAGGTGAAATGGGCCGGCTATTTTTTGTAAGTACTGTGGTAATCCGGGCATCAACCATAAGCTGATTATCGGCTTTCCGAATAACCTGCTGGTTGAAAATTATGCGCAAACGACCTTGTTTGGTCATTTTCAGCTGAACAAAAAAATCATCTCCCGGGCGCAAGGGAAACTTGTAATTCAGTTCAGCGCGGATAACAACGGCATCAATTCCGTCGTTGTGCAATTGCGCGAAACTCAGGCCAATTTTTTCCAGGAATTTATGGCGGCAATGTTCCAGGTAATTCTGGTAAACCGAGTTGTTTACAATTCCCTGCAAGTCGCACTCGTAATCGCGAACCTGCATTTCCAGTTGAAAATCGTAATTTTCCATGTTTTTTATGAAGCTTTTGAAACTGTTTTCGGATACATGCCCACAATTTTTACCAGAAAACGGTGAAATTTGTGAGGCCTTTTTACCGGCTCAGCAAACATTAAAATGCATTTTTTGTGAATGAGCGGTATGCCCGCAGCCTGAATAGCCGCAACGGCTTCTGGAGTGTCCGACTGTTGCTGAATCCAAATCATCTCTATTCCTTTTGCAATGGCATCCTCAGCAACAGTTTCAGTGCTTTTTTTAGGGGTAACTATAAACAAGTGCTTCACATCGCCTGGAAGTTCTGCCACAGATTTATAGCATTTCACTCCCTGAATTTCATCTGCATTTGGGTTTACAGGATACAATTCAAATCCTTTTTCTTTCAGTTCTTTAAAAACAGTAGCTCCAAATTTTTTGGGATTGCGCGATACGCCGGCTATGGCCATTTTTTTGGGGGAAAGAAATTGTTGAATTTCGTTTAAAGTTGTCATCTTTGTTGATTTTTAATTATTTAATCCTAAAATCAAGTAGTTTTTTGTTTTCAAGATATCCTTCCAGGTGATCGCCGATTTTTACCGCCCCAACACCTGCCGGGGTTCCGGTGTAAATTAAATCGCCAATTTTAAGGGTCATGTATTTTGATACGTGTGAAATTATTTCTTCAAACCCAAAAATCATGAGTTCCGAATTGCCTTCCTGCACAATGCTTCCGTTTATTTGCAAACTGAAGCGAATGGATTCCGGATCAGGAAAAATGGAAACCGGCAGAAATGTGCTGCCGATTACGGCTGCCTGGTCGAATGCTTTTGCTTTTTCCCAGGGCAGGCCTTTTTGTTTCAGCTCTTTTTGCACATCGCGTGCCGTAAAGTCAATACCAAGGCCAATTTCGTCATAGTAGCGATGTGCAAACCGTTGCTCTATGTTTTTGCCAATCCGGTTAATTCGGATTACCAGCTCAATTTCGTGATGTACTTCGCTTGTCCAGTCGGGGATATAAAACGGATCGTTGTTGCGGAGCAGCGCCGAATCGGGTTTCATGAAAAATACCGGTTCGTGAGGTACATCATTATCCAGTTCCTGGGCGTGGGCCACATAATTTCTTCCAATGCAAATTATTTTCATCGTTTTTTTCTTCAGGGCTAAAGCCCAATTTATAGTTGCTTCCTTCAGCAGTCCCCAGCTTGAAAGCTGGGGTTTGTTAGTTGTGTCGCCTTTATTCTCAGGCACTTATTCTCAGTCACGGGTATTCACTAACAATGGCTAATCAATTTAGTGGGCTTGAAGCCCGGTTTTTGCTCTGTTCGCTGTTCAACCCCCAGCCTAAAGGCTGGAGTTAGTTTTCCTATGTTACACTTTCCGGAGCGACACTAACCCTGGCTTTTAAGCCAGGGGTTTTGGGTGCATCAAACCACACCGGGCTTTAGCCCGTCATCCTGTCGAATCCATACTTCTCAAGGAACTCGTCCACTTCTTCACCCCAGCTCTTCTTCCGATGATGCTCCTCCTGGTTACGAATATACTGCCGTACCCTCTTCACCTGCGATTCACTCACCGATACAGCAAAATATTCATCTGCCCATTCAAACTCTCTTGACACTATTTCATTTTTATTTATCCAGTACGAGGATTCGCCTTTCAGTAATTGCATTACTTTGGCTACAGTTTGTTCAGCTGTAAGCGAAAACAGGCAATGAACGTGTTCGCTATGTCCGTTAATCTGCGACAGATATATACCTTTCTCCTTTGCATTATCGCGAATGTGTTCGAAAAACCTGTTTTTAACCGGACCTACAAAATGGGGAAATCTTGCTTTTGTTCCCCAAACTGCGTGTATCCAAATTCTGACATAGAACATATTATTTTGTTTTATGTGGGCTAAAGCCCGGTTTGTTGTCAGTTCCATCCGTTAGTCCTCGTTCTCGTCTGTATCATCTGTCTGGTCTTAGTCTCAGGCATTCACTAACCCTGGCTAATCTGTTTAGTGGGCTTGAAGCCCGGTTTCTGCTCTGTTCGCTGTTCAACCCCCAGCCTAAAGGCTGGAGTTAGTTTCCTATACTATGCTTTCCGGGGTCACACCTTCCGAAGCCAGGGGGTTAAGTACACAATGAACCACACCGGGCTTTAGCCAGTCATTTTTCCATCATCCGCAGCTTAATTTGGGTAAGCACCCGTTTGGTATAAAGCGGAAAATCGCTGTTCATAATCCAGCCAAAATAGCCGGGTTGTTCTTCAAGGATTTTCTCAACCGGCACACCTTTATTTTTTCCGAAGTTGAAAACCTCGATGCCATCTTCATTGAGAACAATTCTGCCTGCAAAATCCACATTCCGGTCGTACGATGAAAATTCACTCAGTTTTTCCACATCATTTACAATGGGCATTGATTTTTGTCCCCTTTTATCTTCGTATTCTACTTCGCGATATGTATCGAGCTGAGCTTTCAGCACTTCGTAAGTTGCCTTGGTGTCGGCCAGGGCACTGTGCGCGCCAATCAGTGGTTTGTTGCAGTAAAATTTGTAGGCAGCTTCAAGCGTGCGTTTCTCCATTTTGTGGAAAATGGCCTGTACATCAATAAATTTCCGTTTTTTGAAGTCGATGTCCACATCAGCTCTTAAAAACTCTTCAGCGAGCAGTGGAATGTCGAACCGGTTCGAGTTAAAGCCCGCTAAATCGCAACCTTCAAGAAACTTTGCCAGGTTTTTGGCCACTTCTTTAAAAGTTGGTTCATTGGCCACATCTTCGTTTGTTATGCCATGTACCCGGGTTGCTTCTGCTGAAATCGGCCTTTCCGGATTCACGCGATGCAACAGCTCTTCTTCCGTGCCATCGGGTTTTATTTTCAGCAAGGCAATTTCAACAATACGGTCTTTAACAATATCAATTCCTGTGGTTTCGAGGTCGAGGAATACGACCGGATTTTTTAAGTTTAATTGCATGAAGTAATTTTATGCATTTATCATCATTGGCATGAGCAGCATCAGCACATCCTCTTCTTCCTCCTCGGTTTCAGCAGGCAAAAGCAATCCTGCCCGCGACGGATCGCTCATTTCCAGGCGCACATCAGTAGCCGGGATATTGGATAATATTTCCAAAAGGAAGGTTGATTTGAAGCCAATTTCAATTTCATCGCCATCGTATTCACATTTCAGACGTTCCACTGCTGAAATGGAGAAATCGATGTCCTGCGCCGAAACAACCAGCTGATTCTCGTTTATACTCAGTTTTACCAGGTTACTGGCCTGGTTGGAAAATACCGAAACACGTTTTACGGTGTTGTAAAACGCCAGTCGGTCGATAATCATTTTATTGGGATTATCGGACGGGATGACCGAATTGTAGCTGGGATAATTACCTTCTACCAGGCGGCAAACCAGTTTGTAGTTTGAAAGGGTGAAAATGGCATTTTTATCATCGAATTCCAGTTTCACATCCAACTCTTCTTTGGGCAGTAGCCCGCGGAGCAAACTGGCTGGTTTTTTGGGCAGAATGAATGAAGATTCAAACTCCGATGCCGCATCGGACCGCCTGTAGCGAACAAGTTTGTGGGCATCGGAAGCCACAAAACCCATGTTTTCGGGTGTGAGCTCCACGAAAATACCATTCATAACCGGGCGTAATTCATCGTCGGCAGTGGCAAACAGTGTCTTTTCAATTCCTTTTTGCAGAATGCGGTGGTCAACCGTCACTGATGTTGCTGATTCTTCTTTCACTTCAGGAAGTTCAGGGAAATCTTCACCACTTTGCCCCACAATACTGAATTTACCGTTTTCTGAAAAAATCTCAATCCCGAAATTTTCGTCATTCACCTGGAAAGTGAGTGGTTGTTCCGGAAATTCTTTCAGCGTATCGATAAGTAATTTAGCCGGAACTGCAATGGTCCCTTCGCCTTCGGTATTGTCGAGTTCCATACTGGTAATCAGGGTCGATTCCAGGTCCGAAGCAGTAATGGTCAGGTCTGTCTCGGTAAGCTGAAATAAAAAATTATCCAAAATGGGCATGGTACTTTTGCTACTGATTACCTTGCTGATAGCTGAAAGGTGGCTCAATAGATCGGTGCTTGAAACAACAAATTTCATACGTGTAAATTATAGTTATTATTTTATTTTTTTGTAAAAATGGCTTTATCCCGAATAGGTTATGAATTCTGATTAACCAGATATTTATAAGGATAAACCAAGTAACGAATATACAAACTTTATGGAATATTCCCTATCCGTAAAACTTTCATTTTTCAAGGTTTTATGAACGGGAATAACGATAGCGGCGTAAAACGTTGTAAATAACTCCAAAAAGACTAACCGCCACCAATGGCAGCAGTATATTCAGCCATTGCCAGAAAGCTTTTTCTTCGCGTAACCGGACTTTATCGAGCAGCCGGAGTTTCTGGCTTCGGTTGCGCAATTGCATTATCCCGTTTTCGTCGTTCAGGTAATAAACTGTATTCATTAAAAATTCCTTGTTGCCAAAAGTACGGCCCGAAACACGGTCGTAGCCCAGTTCCTGGATTTGAGGCGGATTGGTTGAGCGGTTCACTTTGTTGGCAACCATACCGCCATCGGCTATCACCACCATTTTTGTTGGATCGCTTTGTTTTTTAATCACCGGAGTTTGAATGTTCAGCGTTTCGGTCATCCGGTTTTTAAAAACGGATGTAAAAAAACCCTCCAGCAAAACTCCAACGGGAATAAACGATTCATTGAAAAGCTCCCGAGCGGGCGGATTGTCGATATTTCGCAGGCTTACCGTTGACGGCGACTGCACTGTCCGAGCGTAGGGTGAGGTGGAAAGAATAATGCTTTTTTTAACCTGGTTGTTGCCCGAAACGGTATCAACCGATGAAACAAATTCGGCAAAAACCCGGTTTAAATTGCGGCTGAGCGGGTGGTTATCGTTTGGCGTGAGCAAAGGTGAATAATACCAGGGATGAAGCGTGAATTGCGGCTCATTTCCCTGTGGGGCAGTGTTTACCCGGATGCGGGCACAGTCCACATCCTGCAGCAGTTCGTAGTTAAGGCGAACGCCATACCTGAAAAGCTGATCGTTGATATTCAAATCGCGTGGAAAAGCAAACGTCATGTAGCCTTTCGATAAACTGTCGAGGCTTACCTGCACCGGATCGACGAGCCACATTGTTTTCCCGCTGTTCATAATATACTGGTCAACTCTGAATTTGTCCTCTTCTGTAAATGGTTGAGTTGGGTCTGCAATAATCAGGATTTCAGGACGTGGCTGAACCGCATTTAGCGAGTCGGCAGTGATTCGTCTGACGCGAAAATCTTCGGCAAGTGCAGAAGCAAAATCATAAACCTGGTAACGGTCAAGTTCGCCCTGTCCTTCGAGAAATGCGACAACCGGCCGTCGGTTTCGTAACAATTTCTGGAAGGCGTTCACCAGTTCAAACTCCACGCTTTCCACCGAATGGTTGAAGTTGGCTTCGTGCGTGAAATCGGGGTTGTATTTTAAAAAGTTTACCGCCCTTTCCTGGTTTTTGTATTTTATTATTGCCCCCGGAAAAATGAGCCGTGAACTGACCCCCTGGTCGGTTCTATGCCTGAAACTTGTGGGTTTTATCCCTTTGCTGGTGAGTTGTTCGATATATTCTTCTCGTTCCGAAGTGTTGGCAATCTGATAAGGATCAGTAACTTTTATACGAATTGTTGCAGGTGAATAGGCGTTTAAAACCGCTGCTTTTTCAAATACTTCCTGCTGTAGTTTTCGCAGTCCGGGTTCCAGTTCACCGGCAAGGAATAATTCAATTTCAACCGGATTTTCAAAATTTTGTACTGTTGAAACACTAACTCCCGAAAGCGAATAGCGGTTATCGGAAGTCAGATCGATTCGATACAAAAAGCTGCCTGATGCCCAAAAAACCAGCGCAAGAGCAATGAACAGAGCGACAGATTGATTGCGGAATTTTTTTCTTTTCCATTTTTCTTTCCGGATGAAACCAATGGTTATCCACAGAAACAGGAATGTCATGCCGGTAAAATAAATCAGGTCGCGCAAATCGATCACGCCCCGCGAAACCGACATGTAGTGGTTGTTAATGCTCATCCATGAGAACAGGGCATCGAGGATATAAGGAATGTTGGCACTGGCGATAAAATCGAATCCCAGGTAGAAAATGAATGACGACGCCATGGCAATGATAAACGAAACAATTTGGTTGTCGGTGACCGAGGAGGCGAAAATTCCAATTGAAACATAGATGGCAGCCAGGAAAAAAAGTCCGAAAAACGAGCCCCAGGTAGCGCCTGTGTCAATGCTTCCAACGGGATTGCCGAGTAAATAAACCGACAGGAAATAGAGCAGGGTGGGGAGCAGCGAAAAAGTAACCAGCACCATTCCTGCCAGAAATTTGGCCAAAACCAGTTTGAAATCACCGATGGGGCGGGTGAGGAGAATTTCGATGGTGCCGGTGCGTTTTTCATCGGCAAAAAAACGCATGGTAATGGCAGGAACCAAAAAAAGATAGAGCCAGGGAGCAAGCGAAAAAAAACCTTCGAGCGTGGCATAACCGCTTTCAGGAATGTTGTATTCTCCCGGGAAAACCCAAAGAAAAAGCCCGGTTACCAGCAGGAAAACCAGAATGGCCAGGTAGCCAATCAGCGAGCCGAAAAATGTTTTTATTTCCTTTTTGAATAAACTGTACATTGCAGTTTCATTTGAGTAGTTCAACCATTTTTTTTGCAGCCCGCTGCGATGTTCCGGGTTCTCCCATCCGATTTTTTAAACGAGAATAGTCTTCCAGTATTTTGTCCCGGTAGTCCTCATCAAACAACAGTTTCTGCATTTCGTTTTTTACATTTTTCAGTGTCATTTTCACCTGGATGAATTCCCGCACAATTTCGCGGTTCATAATGATGTTGGGAAGCGAAACCCCGGCCATGTCGAACACGAAATTGCGCATAATGAAATCGACCAGCCATCCGCCTTCTACTTTGTAAATTACGGTTTGCGGAACATTGAATAAAGCTGTTTCGAGCGCCGCTGTTCCCGATGCCACCAGCGCGGTGTGGGCAATGTTGAGCAAATCGTAGGTTTGGTTGTAAATAATTTTTACACCGGATTTGTATAAGTACCGGAGGTACAATTTTATGTCGATGCTGTTTACCCCGGCCACAACAAACTGGAATCCGGGATATAATTCAGCAACCTTCACCATCAGTGGCAAAGTGCGTTTTATTTCCTGCGTGCGGCTGCCGGCAAGCAGTGCCACAACCGGCCGCTCATCCAGGTTGTTTTGTGCAATGAAATCATTTTTGGGCAAAGCACTTTTTTTGAAAGCAGCAACGGAATCGAGCAGCGGGTTGCCCACGTAATGCACATCCATTCCGTGTTTTTTGTAAAATTCGGTTTCAAAGGGCAGGATGGTAAACATTTCATCCACAACCTTCCGAATTTTTTTTACACGGTACTCTTTCCAGGCCCACACTTTGGGCGAAATATAATAGAAAACCTTTATTTGGTGTTTTTTGGCAAATTCGGCAACGCGCAGGTTAAAACCCGGATAGTCGATTAGAATAATCACATCGGGGCGGAATTGCAGGATATCTTTTTTGCTGAAATTCAGGTTTCGGTTGATGGTTTTCAGGTTGAGCAGCACATTTACAATTCCCATGAACGCCATCTCGCGGTAGTGTTTCACCAGCTCGCCGCCGGCGTTTTGCATCAGGTCGCCACCAAAAAACCGAAACTGCGCTGCCGGGTCTTCTTTTTTTAGTTGGGCCATCAGGTTCGACCCGTGCAAATCGCCCGAAGCTTCGCCTGCAATTAAATAGTACTTCATGCTAAAAAGTTTTTGATATTAAAATTGTCAGGGCGTAAATGATGGTAGCACCCAGTACTCCGCGGGCGGCACGCTCGTAATTAATTTTTATGAAACCCATAAAAACCAGCAGATTGGCAAAAACACACAAACTTCCCAGTTTCACAAGGGCCTGCAGGTGCCAAAGACTTTTAACATAGTTGCTGAAAGAAACATTTTTTTCGCCAAAAAGATAGACCGCCAGAAAAATGACGACCGGCACTGAAAAACCGGCCAAAAATCCCACGAGGGACTTATCCATCGG
>NZ_JBSQIC010000117.1:0-8802 GCF_055108615.1 Tangfeifania sp.
AACAGAAAAAAAGGGTTGGTTTACCGGTTGAATATTAGTTAAATATTTATTATTGAATTATTTATGGGGTTTTGTTTTACTTTTCAATTTGCTTCGGCTCTGTAGCAGCTTTTTCCGATAGTTTATTCAGATAACAGCAAATTTTGGGTCATATTTTCTACCTGATTAAATGAAAAGCTTGAGATTTCAGTTTGCTGCTTTGCATGTTCAATAGTCATGCTTACTACATTTCCGTTTTTATCCAGTTCAACGAGTATGTTTTCGTTAAGGTCCTTAGTTTCAGTAATTTCATTGTTGTTGAAATTTACAAGTAATGTATCTGTATCTTTGAAATATGTAATTTCCATTTTATTTCATTTTAAAGTTTCTATTCAATTATTCGTTAACACTTATTCATCCATATCATCCATACGCTTTTGTAAAACTTCTATTAGATGCTGCAGAAAACTGATCTGATCACTTCTTCCACGCATTTCTTTAAAAGTGCCGTAGATGTTCTTGAACTTAATATTGAACATCTTTTCAAAGGCACGGGCAATGTCAATTCGGCTTGCCTTCCCATTATTAATGGCATTAGCCAGGAAAAGCGAATACACTATTTCCAAAGCATCAATATTAGGATTTGTCCAGTATAAGTTGCTGACAAATTCTTCGTTCCCTTTTAATTTTTTAATTTCATTCCCGATGTATTTTCCCAGCTGCTTGTAGGCCATTATTCTGGCTAGTGTTCTATCATATCCTGTACAGAAATTTGGATCTGTGTGGCACGAGATATTGTCCTCGTGAATTCGGGAATCCAGGTTACCCCTTAAAAAGTAAATTCGATCTGATTGTACTTTGTTCCGTTTTATGTAATAGTACAGCTCTTTATTTTTCTTTTGAAAAACACAAAGATTATTGATTTCATCTCTCAAATATTTTAATTGAATCTTTTTACCCCCCTCCGGCCAGTTTGCTTCAAGTTGAAATAACTCTGTGTAAAAAATGAACTTGCTCTCCACTTTTGGTTTAACATGCTTAAAAAAGTAGATTTCTTCTTCTTCACCATTAAAGCCATTTCGAAATACCGACTCACGAAATTTCATCATTACACTGTCGCATAGCCCCATGGCTTTTTCGGTTAACTCCACAAAATTTTGTGTCTGTGTTTTTAACTGGGATAATGTTTCTTCCAGTTCCTCGATGGTTTTATTGTATGATTGGTTATCCATGATTCTATGCTTTTTTATTTATACAGCGAACAATACCATATAGTCCAAACTGTATATAAATGGGGTAATATGAATTTTCTATTTCATAGATTAAATTTAAATTTTTATTTATCGCAAATTCTGGAAGCATATAGTACCTCGTAATACATGTTGAGATATGCAACTTGAAGATTAATACCAAAACTTACAATAATGTGTTCTATACTCCTTCTGATCCTAGTATTTCTCTTCAGAACAATAATATTTGTGTACCTCAATTCGTCTATACATCAAGAATGCCCTGTGAGTATTTATTCTACTTGGAATGTTATCACAGATGGATCTAATTTGAATCAACTAAGCATACTAATTATTGGACACATTCTTCAAAAAAAGATTTATTTTTTAATAGAAAATACTTTAAATTCTGATTAATATTTTTCTAAAACCTCCTTCAAAGCAAATATTTAAAATGGTCACTTTAATTCATTTCGTATAGTTGAAGAACACGGCTTGAGTACTCGTTTGCTAGTGGTAGCTCTATTCCCAATTCCATCAACAGATTGCCGCTAAATACTTTCCCTTCTATTGAAAGAGTTTCTTTATCTTCCTTATTTATTTCCACTATTCTATATCTTTTGTTTTTGTCCAACCCCGACATGCGAAAACGAGGAATTACTTGACCATGATAATGTTCAACTTTAAAAGCAAAAAATACGGCACGGTCTTTCTCCGGAGTGCAATACATTAGTGAGGCAACGCCTTTATCATCGTATGGAGAGATTAGTCGGTACAAATCGCCCTGCTGGATAACCGGACGAATTTCTTTATAAGTATTGATTGCTTCCCTGGAAAAATCCTTTTCTTCATTTGTCATATCTTTGGGTTGCATCTCCATTCCCAATCGTCCTATCATCGCCACATCAAAACGAAATTTCAAAGGCATTATTCGTCCTGTTTGATGATTAGGAGAAGAACCAACATGAGAGGCCATAGCAACAGCCGGGTAGAAATAGGAAACTCCCCACTGCATATATATTCTTTGCAGGGCTTCCGTATTATCACTTACCCAAAATTCATCGAAATTAGGCAATACCCCATAATTTGCACGTCCTCCTCCGCTGGCACAGGCTTGTATTACTAAGTCGGGATATTTAGCCCGAATTCTTTCCATGATTGTTTTAAAACCCCGATGGTAGTCAATATAAAGATGGGATTGTTTTCCGGCTGGTAAATAGGAGGAACCATAATTGGCAATATTCATATTAGCATCCCATTTTATGTAAGCAATGTCGGGATTCCGGGTCATCAGGTTGTCGATGGTCTTATATATAAAATCCTGTACTTGCGGATTTGATAAGTCGAGCACCAATTGAGTTCCTCCACGACCGGGGCGGGGTTCACGATTAGGTTGACAAATAATCCAGTCGGGATGCTTTTCGTAAAGCTCACTTACCGTATTCGTCATTTCCGGCTCAACCCATATTCCGAATTTTATACCGTTTTTTTCTGAACTTTGCACCAATGCATCAATTCCGTTAGGTAATTTATTCTTATCTACAACCCAATCACCTAACGATGAGTTATCGCTGTTTCGTTGATATTTATTTCCAAACCAACCATCATCCATCACAAAAAGCTCGCCTCCCATATCGGCAATATCCTCCATCATCTGTTCCATACCTTGCTCGCTGATATCGAAATAAACGCCTTCCCAACTATTCAACAAGATGTCTCTCTTTTGCTTACCTCCATGAATTTTTCCATTTCTCGCCCATTCATGAAAATTTCGACTTACTCCCCCCAAACCATCATTACTATATGTTAAAGCCAGTTCCGGGGTAACAAAAACTTCATTTGCTTCCAGTATGTATTCTGAAGCATCTTCGTTAATACCTGCAAAAAATGAGTGATAATTGCTGTCATCAGTGTCAAAACGAAGGCGGAAATTACCTCCCCAACAAAGTGCAGCGCCAATTACCTGACCTTCCTGTTCCTGTGGCTTACCATTTAGAGAGATCATCACCTCCGCATGATTGGTATGCGAATTGCGCACACCATCCTTATTTTTAATAACTTTCATACCGGGTTGTAATTGCTCGGTAATCACTCTGCTTTCATTTGCCCAGGAACCATATAAATGAGAAATCCATACGTCATTCTTACGAATAGGTAAATAGGCAGATGCAAATTGCTGTAATTTCACACCTTTCTTCTCGTTGTGTACGATTTCGCTCCAGGTTTCAATAATATCGGAGTTCTTATATGCTTTATATATAACCTTGATTTCAAAAGGATATATTTTGTCATTCATGGTAATTTCGGTAAAAGTAGCTTTATCGCTTTCCCTTTCATTTATATCGGAAATAACCATATCTAACGATAAATTACCATCGGCATGTTGAACCTGCAATGCTGCTTCGGAAGTACACTCAATACCAAATACCGGATAAGCAGGACGACTAGCTACAACCCCAGTGTCATAGATCTGAGAAACTTCATTTAAAGTTATTTTTTCTCCGTAGTAAATGAACAGCAATTCCTCACCAACAGATGCAGAAAGTACTAAAGATGTATTTTTTGTAGAAATTAACAAATCTCCGTCTTTTGCAAACATCACAACTGATAGCAAAAGGCCAATAGCTAATAATTGTATTTTTTTCATTCGTTTAAAATTTTTAATTTTTAAAGGCGACTCATAGCCTGCCCCGTATAGTCGGGGTAACTCGCATAATTACTTTCTTCCAATTAAAAAGGCATTTAATTATGCTCGTTTCATTTATGTATTTTTAATTTTTAGTTTTTCTCATTTCCCGGAGTTCAAGGGTAATCTGTTCCATAAACCTATCACTCAAACGATAAGCCATGAGGAATAAAACAGCAATTCCGGCACCCATTGCCGGGTAAATACTAATCAGCATCCGTATTCCGGTAATTGATTCTTTAGATTGAATAGTATTCGCTTCAAAACCATAAGCAGCCAGTATCCATCCGGTGATCGCTCCACCCAGTGTCCACCCCATTTTTTGAGACATACTGGAAGAAGAAAATATAAGACCAGTTGCACGACGCCCTGTTCTATATTCAGAATAATCAGATATATCAGCATACATACTCCAAATCAGAGGTAAAACAATACCAGCTGTTAAGCCGATTAATAAATTCAATAGAAAAATCAGCAGTATCTGCTCCGGCTTCAAAAAGAATAGCACTGCACTTAGTGCTGCTGCCAATAGCATCGCATAAATAAAAGCATTTCTTTTTCCCAGAAAAACAGATGCCGGATTTGCAAATAATACTCCAAGCATATTACTTCCTAACCATACAGTCATATAAGCACCGGATAATTTCTCCCAGGTAACCTCACCAAATAAGGGCAGATTCTGATCCTGTATGTAGTATTTAAAATAATACTGAATACTCCCATCACGTAGCGAGTTAAATATGAGCACAGAAATGCAAGCTCCCAGCATAATAAACCATTGTCCGTTCTTCGCTAAATCCTTTAAATCGCTCTTAATGGTAACTTTTTCCTTAACAGGTTTCAAACGCTCCTTTGTCCAGGCATAGGTCATGATGAAGAAAAATGCGGCTATAATTGCATAAATTATTACCGACAATTGAAAACCACGGGCATCTGATAATTCCATAGACTTGAAGAATTGTAGCAAATGAGGAATAGAGGCAGTCATTACCATACCTCCGGCATACGCACCAATAAACCTAAACGATGATAAGCTCGTTCGTTCTTTCGGTTTGTCCGTCATTACACCAAGAAGTGAAGCGTAAGGCACATTCACAAAAGTGTACACCATCATCATCATTGTGTATGTGATGTATGCATAAATCAACTTTCCACCGGGACCTACTTCCGGCATGGAGAAAGTAATAATTCCAATTAGACCAAAAGGGATGGCCCCCCATAAAAGAAACGGTCTAAATTTCCCCTGATTGGTATTTGTCCGGTCCGCAATAATTCCCATAAGTGGATCATTAATACCATCCCATAAACGCGTTAGTAATAGCATGGTACCAACACTTTGAGGAGAAAGATTAACGATGTCGGTGTAATAATACATCAGAAACATCGAGAATATCTTCCAAAACATCGAAGAAGCAAAATCTCCGAACCCATACGCGGCTTTTTCTTTAAATGTAAGTGCCTCAGTCATTTTCTATTTCCATTTTTGATATTCGAGTTATTAGTTCAATTAGTGCACGGCTGTTATGATAAGGACATTTCCAAAAACCAGCTTTGTCTTCCTTTAAATTGGGAATTCTATTGTTATGAACGCTCCAGAACCATTCTCCATTTTCAGTATCCATTAGGTTTTCTTTGATATAAGTCCAGGTCTTTAGCAAACTTTGGATATACCCATCATCGTTACTGATTTCCCAGGCATCCATAAGTCCAACCATCGCTTCGGCCTGCACCCACCAATGGCGATCTTTATCGATATGATCTCTTTCTTGCTCGTACCACACCGAACCATCTTTGTCAGTTCCTTCCGCCAGTGTTACATCGACTAAGTGAAGTGCTGATTCACGAACAGACCTAATAACATTGATATCCTTTGTTTCCAAAGCGGCTTCATGCAACAACCAAGCACCTTCTATATCATGTCCGTAAGAAATAATATTCGATTGAACCGTCCAGTTCCGATCAAAAAACAGGTTGAAATGGCCGGTTTCCCGATCAATAATTTGTTGCTGAAACAGACTTAATAATACCAGGATACGTTTTTTCAACTGCTCATCAGGCCAGGCTTTGTAAAGATTAGTGTAAGGTTCCAGAATGTGCAAATGTGTATTCATCGACTTGGGCGAATTCGCATCTTTCGGGCTCAGGCGCATATCCTTCAGGGGCCGAAAGTCATTACTTAAGGCCTCCAGATAACCTTCAAACTCTGAATCTATAAACTTGTCTTCCAACAACCCAAATAAGCTTAATGCATACTCAAGGCTTTTCTTTTTACCGGTAGCCAAATAATATTCTGAAAATGCGTAAATACCAAAGCCTTGCGCATATGCCTGTTTACGTGTATTTAATGGATTCCCGAGGTAATCACACTCCCAATACAAACCGCCATTTTCCTGATCCCAAAAATGATGCACCAGGTAGTTGTAAGCACGATCAGCCATTTTCATATAAGTGTGAACCCCGGTATTGCGAAAAGCAGCCGAAAAGGTCCAGAGCAGCCGCGTGTTTAAAACGGCCCCTTTGCCTGCCCCGGGAATAATTTCTCCAGCAGAGTTAATTTGCCCAACAAAACCGCCGAATTCCAAATCCACAGCTTTGGTACTCCAAAAATCGAGAATCCGGAACAACTCACTCTTAAACTCTGGCAACATTAGCAGTAGTTGTTGCTTCTTATTTTTTGATTCTAACTCCATAAGGACTCGCCTAAACTAAATTCATAAAGTCCTGGTTCTTGTCCACCAAATCATTGATCGTTTGAACCGACAAATGCGAATGAAGCTTATCCTGAGGAGAATTTATACAATAATCAACCAACTTTTCAACGGTAGTGGTTGCCACATGCATACGGGTATCTGATGAGGCATAATAAATGAACACTTTTCCATCTTCGTCTTCAATCCAACCATTCGAGAAAACAACATTCGACACATCGCCAACACGTTCGTCCTTAAGTGGTGCGATAAAATGCCCGTGAGGTTTATGCGTAATTATCCAGGGCCGTTTTAAATCTGTCATAAACATATAAAGTGTGTACCGCAATCCGGCAGCGGTATTTCGTACACCATGAGCCAATTGTAGCCAACCTTTTTCAGTACGTATGGGCGCTGGCCCCAATCCGTTTTTAACCTCGTAAACCGTATGATAGGTTTTTGGATCAACAATTACTTCTTCTCTTACTTCTGGTTTTTCAATATAATCGCACATGCCAAATCCAATTCCACCACCTTTTCCGGTATCAATAAAGCCATCCTGAGGGCGGGTATAAAAAGCATATTTGTCTTCTATCAGGTGCGGAAAGAGAACCACGTTACGCTGTTGACCGCTGGTAGAAATCAGGTCAGGCAAACGCTCCCAGTTTATCAAATCACGTGTGCGGGCAATACCTGCAGCGGCTACTGCAGCCGAAGTGTCGCCCTCTGGTGCATTCGGGTCTTTTCGCTCTGTGCAAAACACGCCGTAAATCCATCCATCATCGTGTTGAGTAAGGCGCATATCGTAAACGTTTACATCGGGTTCCTCTGTTTGAGGCAGCGTAACAGGCCGATCCCAAAACCTGAAATTATCGATGCCATTTGGGCTTTCGGCCACGGCAAAAAATGATTTACGGTCGTTACCTTCAATACGGACAAGCAAAACATATTTACCCTTGAATTTAATGGCGCCGGAATTGAACGTGGCATTAAAGCCAATGCGTTCCATAAAACAGGGATTGGTTTCTTTGTTCAAATCGTAACGCCAGTGCAAAGGGACATGTTCGCGGGTAAGAATTGGAAATTCATAGCGATTATACACTCCACTATCGCTAAACAACTCATTGTTCCCCCTCTCAATCAGCGCCTTATGTTTCTGCGCAATCAACCTCAATCTTTCGTCAAACAGCGTTTCTGTTCTATTCATGTTATTCATCTTTCTATTTCATTAAAATTGTTCAATAACAACATCCTTGTTGGATAATTGGCAGGTTACTTGTTAGAATCGAACTTAAAAGTTCGGATGCCAAATGGGGTATTGTACACGTCCATCACCTTTCCATCTGCTTTTATCTCAACTTGTATTTGATATAAATAAGGGTTTTCGATGGACCATAAGTTCGGGCTGTCTACACTTATTTGCTGTGTCAATTTATAGAAGTCACCCGCTTTAATAGTGCAAACGGAGCTCTTTTGGCTTACTTTTTCACCTTTAGCATCTACTAAAACGGTGCTTATTTCACAGGCTTTGTCCATACTAAATTCGTTAACTAATTCCACATCGACACTAAGGTTGGCATTTGCTTTAGTGGCTGTTAGTGTTTGTGCAAATACACCCCATTCGTCGAAATGTATTTTATCGCTGGTTAGTAGCCACACATGTCGGTAAATGCCTGCACCGGTATACCAACGGGAGTTTGGTTGCTCTGATGTATTTGCTTTCACCGCAATTACATTGTTTTCACCAGCAGGCTTCAGGTATGGTGTTAAATCATAATAAAATGATGAGTAACCATAAGGTCGAAGTCCCAGGTAATGGCCGTTAATCCACACTTCACTGTTGCGGTAAATTCCTTCGAACAGAATAATAACTTTTTTATTCTCAGTAGATTTGCCCAACGTAAAATGCTTACGATACCAACCAACTCCACTATATGCAAACCCACCTCCACTATTGGTTGCATTGGTTGAATCGAAAGGATGCTCAATGCTAAAATCGTGTGGTACGTTTAATTCGCGCCAACTCGTATCATCAAAGTCCGGTTCACTAGCTTCCGGGAAATCGGCAAGGGCAAATTTCCAATTATAGTCGAACAATTGCCGATTATTGTGATCCGGTGAGTCACAGGATAACAATCCTGTGGAAATTAGCAGCAATACAAACCATAAAAATTTGTTCTTCATCTCGTAGTAATTATTGGTTTCTGATGTGTTAAAAGAG
>NZ_JBSQIC010000118.1:0-8795 GCF_055108615.1 Tangfeifania sp.
AAAAATAAAAGAAACGCTAAAATTCGCAAAGAAAAAACAAATGACTGAGAATGATACTACTCAGTTGCTCACCTATCTGAAATTATCAGGAATAAAACCGGGACTACTAATAAATTTTAACTCCAAAACTTTAAAGGATAACATTCACCGGGTGGTCAATAATCTTTAAACTTCGCGCTTTTTGCGCATATAATTTTGCGAGTCTTTGCGTGGAAGATTTTATCAGCACCTAAAATAATATTTAGCCGGCCAAAACAAATTTCCGAAGCAGAAACCTGATGAATAATTTTATTAATTATCTTTACGCCTGTTATGAAGAAAAAAATAGCAAAAAAAGATAACGTAAAAGAAACCGGTTTCGCCCTGGGCAAAGAAAACTACAAATTTATGGCCATCGGTTTCGCGATAATAGTAGTTGGTTTTATTTTAATGGTAGGTGGTGGCAGCGACGATCCTGAAGTTTTCAATCCCGAAATATTCAGCTTCCGAAGAATTACACTGGCACCACTCCTTTTGCTTTTTGGTTTTATCTTCGAAATTTACGCCATTCTTAAAAAACCGAAAGACAACGATTAATATTTTCACAGGATGAATGAAATCCAGGCCCTGCTCCTGGGCTTATTGCAAGGTCTCACCGAATTTTTACCTGTTAGCTCAAGCGGACATCTCGAAATCGGGCATGCCGTTTTAGGTATTCAAACAGGCAACCATCTGCTTTTTGCCGTAGTTGTTCATGTGGCAACTGTTTTAAGCACGCTGGTAGTTTTCCGGAAAGATATTTTGAATCTACTCACCGACCTGCTTGCTTTTAAGTGGAACGAATCGACCAAATACATTTTCAAACTGCTTTTCTCATCAATTCCTGTACTTATATTGGGCCTTTTTTTTGCCGAACAAATTGAACAGTTTTTTACCGGAAACCTGGTTTTGGTAGGCAGTATGCTGCTTGTAACTGCAAGCCTGCTCACTTTTGCTCATTTTGCAAAAAAGCATGAAAAACAGATTACCTGGGGAAAATCGTTTATTATTGGCATTGCACAGGCAATGGCAGTGATGCCGGGAATTTCGCGTAGTGGCGCTACCATTGCCACCGGATTGTTACTGGGAACAAAAAAAGATGAAGTGGCCCGGTTTTCTTTCCTGATGGTATTGGTTCCAATCCTCGGTTCTGCAATTCTGGATATTGCCGATGGAGATTTATCACAAGGACTGGCTACCGGGGCAGGTCCTCTGATTATTGGATTTTTGGCTGCCTTTATCTCCGGTTTACTGGCCTGTTCGTTAATGATTAAAGTGGTAAAAAAAGGGAAACTCATTTATTTCGCCATTTATTGCTTAATTATCGGGCTAATTGCTATCTTTGCAGCCTGATTTCAGGACTTTTCACAAAACACTGTAAATTAACGCATTGCGAATGACTCACCTAAAAAAAACGTACGATTTTTTGGGCGGCGAAGTTTTGCTGTTCGACAAAGACCTTGAATGGACATCTTCCGACCTTGTTCAGCGGGTGCGCAATTCCCTGTGCCGGGAAATGGGAATCAAAAAAATGAAAGTCGGCCATGCAGGCACACTCGACCCTTTGGCTACCGGATTAATGATACTTTGCACCGGCAAAGCTACCAAGCAAATCGAATCTTTTCAGGACAAAGAAAAAGAATACCTGGCCACAATTAAACTGGGAGCAACCACTCCCTCATTCGACAAAGAAACCGAAGAAGACAGCTCGAAAAGCTATGAAAATATTACACGCGAACAATTTGAAAATAAGTTGCAGAAATTCAGCGGAGAAACCGAACAAATACCCCCCATCTATTCCGCAGTAAAAGTAAAAGGGGAAAGGGCTTTTAACTATGCAAGAAACGGCGAAGAACTAAAACTTCAACCCCGGAAAATTGTTATAAGTGAAATTGTTACAGAATCATTTGATTTGCCGTTTGCCACAATCAGGATAAAGTGCAACAAAGGAACTTATATACGAGCTCTTGCAAGAGACATTGGAGAAGAGTTAAAATGTGGAGCTTATTTAACCGAATTAAGAAGAACTAAAATTGGTGATTTTAAAGTGGAAGATGCGCTAAGCATCGATTATTTCCTGAAAAACATTAATTCCTTTGTAACCAATTAAAGGTTGCTGCGTACAAAGGGACTCCTTAAAAACAGGAAAACTTTGCCTGAATATTGAATTTGGAAGTTAATGAATTATAAATCAAAGAAATATAAAAATAGTTGCCCATGAAGTTATCGAAATTCAAGTACAACTTAGATGAGAAAAAAATTGCATTACACCCCGCCTATAACAGAGATGAATCGAGGTTAATGGTGTTAAACAGGGCAAAACGCACTATTGAGCACAAAAATTTTAAAGATATTCTCGACTATTTTGACGACAAAGACGTTTTTGTTTTTAACGACACTAAAGTATTTCCGGCCCGTTTGTACGGCAATAAAGAAAAAACCGGAGCCGAAATCGAGGTTTTCCTGCTGCGTGAGCTCAACCGTGAAATGAGGTTGTGGGATGTGCTGGTTGACCCGGCACGCAAAATAAGAATTGGCAACAAACTTTATTTTGGCGAAAACGATGCCCTGGTGGCAGAAGTAATCGACAATACTACCTCGCGTGGCCGTACACTACGTTTCCTGTTCGACGGGCCTTACGATGAATTTAAACAAACATTATACAGCCTGGGCGAAACACCGCTCCCAAAATTTATAAACCGTCCGGTAGTACCTGAAGACAAAGAGCGCTACCAAACTATTTTTGCCAAACACGAGGGAGCTGTGGCCGCACCAACTGCCGGACTGCATTTCAGCCGCGAGTTGTTAAAACGCCTTGAAATTAAGGGCACCGAATTCGCATTTGTTACGCTTCACGTTGGGCTTGGCAATTTCCGCAGTGTTGATGTGGAAGACCTTACTAAACATAAAATGGATTCGGAACAAATCTGGATTAAAGATGAGGCCTGCGAAATTGTGAACCGCGCCAAAGAAAACCGTAAAAACGTTTGCGCAGTGGGCACAACTGTAATGCGCACACTTGAAAGCTCTGTTTCAACACAAGGTTACTTAAAACCATTCGAGGGATGGACCAATAAATTTATTTTCCCACCATACGAATTCAGTGTAGCCAACAGCATGGTAACTAATTTCCACCTGCCCTACTCTACCCTGTTAATGATGGTAGCTGCTTTTGGCGGATACGATTTTGTAATGGAAGCCTACAATGTAGCCATGAAAGAAGATTACCGGTTTGGAACCTACGGAGATGCCATGTTAATTATCTGAAAATTTCTGAAAGAAAACAAAATATTTAAACCACGTGAACACTAGTTTTCGTGGTTTTTTTGTTTTAATTGAAACGTGTAATAAGTTAAACCACAGCAATGAAATATTTACCATTTTTTGTATTTGCTTTTTTGGCTCTGTCAGTATCGGCTCAAATGAACGATGAAGTGCGTTTTATTGAAGTTCAGGGAAAATCTGAACTGGAAATAGAACCCGACGAGATTGTATTTTCAATCGGGATTGAAGAATACTGGGAAGAAGAGTTTGAAAAGAACAAAGAATTTGAAGATTACAAAACAAAAGTTCCGCTGGCCGAAATTGAAGATAAACTGATAAAAAACCTGCGAAAAGCCGGTATTCCCAAAAAAGACATTCGGGTTAAAAACCTGGGGAATTACTGGCGCCACCGGGGTAAAGAATTTCTCTACAGCAAACAACTGGAAGTTACAATTACCGACTTCGAAAAAATGAATACGTTTACTCAACTTTCTGATGCAAGAGGTATCAAGTTCATGAATATTAGCGAACTAAATCATTCGAACATGGAAGAATATAAAAAACAGGTAAAAACTGAAGCGTTAAAAAACGCCCGGTCAAAAGCCGAATGGATGCTTCAAAGCCTCGATGAAGAGTTGGGAGAAGTTATTTCAATTGTTGAGATGCATGAAAGCGCCCGGCCGTTTCGGTCACAAACACTGATGCGCGCTTCTGAAATGGCGCCGGAGAGCATCGATCAAATTCAGAACCTGGAAATTTCTTACCAGGTACAAGTCCGGTTCAAAATTAAGTAACCTGAGGTGTAAATTTCTCTAATGAATCGTTTTTATTATTTTGCGCCAAACTTTAAAGAATGCCAAAATTCAATGTTCAACAATGCCCGGTTTGCGACAATGATAACTTTTTACTTTTTATAACCTGCACCGATTTTTTTGTAACCGGGGAAGAGTTCAGGCTGAAAAAATGTTCCAACTGCGGGTTCATCATTACCGAAAATATTGAGGATGAAGCGAACATTGGTCGTTATTACCAATCGGAGGAATATATTTCTCATTCAAACACATCAAAAGGCCTGGTAAACGCTTTGTATCACCAGGTGCGCAATTATATGCTGGGCCGCAAACGAAGACTGGCAGGGAAAGCAGCAGGAGTTCAAAATGGCCGGGTACTGGATATTGGAACGGGCACAGGTTATTTTTTGAATGAAATGAAGCGTTTTGGCTGGAAGGTTACCGGAACTGAAAAAAGTGCAGAAGCCCGTGATTTTGCAAAAAAAGAATTCAATCTTGATATTAAAGAACCGGATGAATTGTTCAGGATGCACAAAAATACGTTCCATGTAATTACACTTTGGCACGTACTGGAACACATTCACAAACTGGACGAAAATATGAAAACATTCAGCCAGTTGTTAAAACCTGAAGGAATGCTGATAATTGCAGTTCCTAACCCAACTTCGTACGATGCACGCCACTACCGTGAATTCTGGGCAGCTTACGATGTTCCGCGTCACATCTGGCATTTTGGTCCGGAACAAATGAAACAATTTGGTGAAAAGTACGGTTTCAGACTTGCACAAACGGCAACAATGCCATTCGACTCATTTTATGTTTCTCTTTTAAGTGAAAAATACAAAAAATCAAAAACAGCTTTCGTTCGGGGAATGTTTCATGGAACTATCTCCTGGCTAAAAAGTTTCGCCAATAAAAAGCGATGCAGTTCAGTCGTTTACATTTTTGAGCAAAAATAAAATTCCGGCGCATGCTCGATTGAGTTCATCCAAACACACAAAATGTTAATCCGTCTTCTGAGAAAATCCCGGCGCTGCTCGATTTCTTTTTGTGGAACAGTAAGTTCCAGCATCACCGAAATGAGCGAAATATTGGCCGATGATTTCGACTTGATGGTTTCAATGTTTTCCAGCGAGCTAAGTTCTTCCTCGATGATGTTGGTCACCTGCATCTCCACTTCGTGAGCGGTCGCCCCAGGATAAACGGTAATTATCTGGGCCTGCATCACATTTATTTCCGGGTCTTCCAGCTTACTGATAGAGTCGAAGGCCAGCGCCCCGCCAACAACGATGCAAATCATCAGGAAGTAGAAAATGGCCTTTCGTTGAAAAGTCAGTTCCGAAATGTGCTTCATAACATTCCTCCCACGTTGGTTTCAGAAACGTTTTCAAGAATTTCAACTTCCTGGTTTATTGAAATTTTATAAATTAGGCAATTACCGAAAATTAAAAGTTGCCATCGTTTTCCTTTGTATTTTACCTAAATCGGGGGATATATCGGCACAAAAAACCTGGAAGAAGTGATTCAATCCGCCGGCAATGAACTGACCGTAACGGAGTTTTACAAAATGCCCGGGTATTTTATTGAAAAGGAAATGCCGGCTAAACGAAGGAAAAATTCGCTTAAAGCGGGTGCTTGAACTGTAAAAGTATTGCAATCAATCACTTTTTTTACCGGACCATGACCGGTGGAAAGCATCCCGGTATTTTATCATTTCCCCGGATTTTTTTGCGGAATATTAATGAATAAGCCCTCAGATTCAGTGAATAAAGCGCCTGTTTCATTATAGATTTTTCCTTTTGTCGTTACTTTTTGCCCGTCAACCGATGTAACTTTTGCTGCAACAGTAATGACTGATCCAAGAGGGCATAATCAGAAACTATATTTCAATTTAAACATAAACATATTGTAATCTTTCAGATTCGAAAACAAATTATCTCCTTTTCCATCAAAAATGGTGGATGATACAGTTATTTCTGAATTAATAGTGGCTTTGTAAGCAATCTCAGGCATATACACAAGGGCATAATTGTCTTGAATATTGTCCCAGTCGGCAACTACAAAACCGCCGCCAATGGGAATAATTTTCAGCTTATTATTTAAAAATGTTTTTTCATACCGTAAAAAGAAATAATCGTTCAGATTTTCCCTTGCCCTTTCATGAATAAATCCGTGTAAATATTGAACATTAAGATAAGACCCGTCAGAGAAAAAATAATCGCCACCAACAACAAATTTAATGTAAGGCTTTTTTTTGTCTAAAATTAATGAGTCCTGCGTTACGGGAACGGGTGACTGTGGATATAAAGCAGACAAGTCATTGGTCATGATTATGTTTTCATCCGGGATAAATGCTGCTGCTTCGGCCCAAACCCCAAATCCTGCTATACTTGTTACTAAATCAGCTCCAATGATATGTGTTCTTGCATACGATAGTTGTGAATTTATATTTACCCCACCAAGCGTATCAACCGGAATAAAAGTGTTTTTTGTGGCGAAAGGCAAGCCGTCATATCCCCAAACATAGCTTAAAGAAAAATTAACCCCCTTAGCAAATCCTTTGAATTTTAAACCTGCCGAAGAGCTTTCGCCCAAATTATATTTTGGCATCATTAACGTATCAGAAACACTTTTTAATACCATTCCACCCGGCATTTCCATTGTGGGATTCAGGATATCTGCAAAAATTCCAATGGGCATATTTGCAGGCTGGAAAAAGGGGACAAAAACGCCCTGCAAAGAAAAGTCGTTATTAATATAGTAATTCAAGTTGATGGCATCGGAGCCCCTGCGGCGGCTAAAATCAAGAATATCCTCCAAATCCAACGGATTAAGGTTGTCGGTAGGATTCAATTCGTCGGCAGTTCCCCAAACAATGCGTTGACGCCCAATGCTTAAGTCTAAGCTTTTAGTTAGAAAACCATTTAATTGAACATAAGCTTCCCTGACTTCAAGATTATACGGGTCAATAATCCCTTTATTATAAAGGTCTGATGATGAATTAATACCGGGCAGGCCAATATTGCGTAACCATACCTCGCTATAAAACTTAGAATTTCCGGCTACCCGTTTGTCAAGGTTTAAAGTCAGACGGTTTTCGTTCCAGGCCCAATCGTTGGGTGATTTAAGTAAAAAACGTTGGTCGGTTAAAAGTTCACCGGACAGTTTGAGGCTGTTTGCTTCCTGCGCATTGGCAATACCTGAAGTTAAAATGAGTAATGCCAATAATTGAAAAAGTTTTATTCTTTTCATCTGTTTGTAATTTAAAGTGATACGTATATTTATTGCAAGAGGTCTTTAGTTAATAAAATATTTCTTTTTGTAAAAAGCCCTATCCCAATGAGAATAACAACAACTCCACCCATAAAAATTGGCCAGTAAAAATTTTCGGGATAGTATTGAACAGAAAATTTCAAAATGTCTTTGGCCGGCAGCGACCAAATATCGGCAGCCGGATAATGACTGAGTATAAACCTTATGTAATCCTGGGTAAAGGATATAATTACTATTACAGAGCCTGTAATTAACATTACAAGTTCATGGGCCTTTAAGTGAACCTGTTCGTTGCGTGCTGAAAAATAAAGTATTAGCAGAGCTAATAAAATCATCAGAAAAGACAGAATTACCGGGGCTACTACAGGGCCAACCCAGGTTACGGGCAGTAGGAACAGAATATCCATTGTCATTAAAGATTCCGGCCAGTTTATTAATATTTTCAGGAAAATATAGTAGAAAATATCCCAAACGGCAAAAGAATATAAAAAGTAAGCAAACCTTGTAACAGTTGATTTGCCTGCAAGAATACCAACAGAAAGAAGCATAAGCAAAGAAAAGGCTTCTCTTAGAATTTCTGTTGTTGCAAGCCCCCTTTCGACAGGCTGTAAAGGAAAAGCAAATCCATCGGGATATATCATTTCCCTTAGGTAAATTACAATTGCACTTTCGAAAAAGCCCATCGAAACAGCAAAAACGGTTAACCAGAATATAGTCTTTGGTTTCATTTTTTGTTATATTTAAAATTTATTTATTTGATTATTTACAATTTTTGTTAATGAATTAAAGTTGTTAAACAATGCTAAAGCAATTTGGTGTCCTTCCAAAACAAATTCTTTTATTGCTCTTGATTTACTACCGGCTTTATTAAATTTGGTTGGATGTTTTAGTCCTTCGAGCATCACATATTTAACCCTTTTTTCCTGTGCCTGATAGTATAGATTGATTAATGTTTCCACACCGAATTTTGAAGTTCTCATTTTCATTAGTAAGGGCAGGACATCTTTCTTTAGCAACGCCCTTTCGCCCGTAAACGATTTGAACGGGTTAATTTTATAGTTAATCAGGGTCTCTGTTGCCTGCCCCAGAACCATATCGGCCTCATTACTGAAAACAGGAGTGATTAGCTGTTCAAAATGCTCCTCTTTCAGGTTAGACAAATCGGCATCAATGAAAACAATAATTTCTCCTGTTGCATGTTCTATCCCGGTTGCCATTGCATACCCTTTACCTTTATTCTCAGGTAGTGCAATATACTTGAGTGATGGCAAAAAATGAAGTTCACTTAGAATATTGGCCGTACCATCTGTTGAACCATCATTAACAACAATCACCTCGTCAAAAAAGTATTCACACACGGTTGTTACTACTTCTTTGATTGTTTTTTCCTCGTTATACGCGCAAATTATTGCTGAAATTTTTCTCATTATTATATTTTTTTAAAATAAC
>NZ_JBSQIC010000119.1:0-8357 GCF_055108615.1 Tangfeifania sp.
AACTTCTGATTATGAAACGAATTTTCATTCTTCAAATTCACAAACACGAAGAATTAAAATTCATTGAGAGTTACATCGAATACAAATGAAAAAAACAATTTTAATGAGATGAAAGGCAACAGTTTTAAAAATATAATTTGTTTTGGCGAAATGCTTTGGGATATGCTCCCCACGGGCAAAAAACCAGGCGGTGCCCCCGTGAATGTGGCCGTCCATTTAAAACGGCTGGGACTCAGTCCTGTGGTTGTTAGCCGCGTTGGAAACGACAGGCAGGGAACAGAGCTCAAAGAGTTTCTGGGGAGTTCGGGATTGGATACGCAGTTTATTTCAGTTGATGACAAATTACCCACCAGCGAAGTGCTGGTGCACCTCGACGACGAAAAAAATGCCACTTACGAAATTTGCGAACCCGTTGCGTGGGATAACATCCTGCCCTCGAAAGAGTTGGAGAAAAAAGCAGCGCGTTCCGATTTGATTGTTTTCGGCAGCCTTGCACAGCGCAACTCCACTACCCGCGAAACACTTTTTCATTTACTGAAAACCACAAATGCCACCCGTTTGCTGGATGTCAACCTCCGGCCGCCCTATGATGCGCCTGAACTTGTGCAGGAATTACTTCGCCTTTCAGATTTTGTAAAGCTGAACGACAGCGAGTTGCAGCAAATTGCGTTGTGGAACCGGGTGTTTGGCAACGAAGAATATGTAATGCGCTGGCTGGCTTCGTTTTATAATTGCAGTGTTGTTTGCGTTACCCGGGGGGCAAAAGGAGCAGCTTTACTGAGAAACGACAAATTCTACGAACATCCCGGATTTAAAGTAGAAGCGGTTGATACGGTAGGTGCCGGCGATGCGTTTCTGGCGGCATTAATTTCAGGTCTTTCAAAAAAACAAACCCCACAAAAATCAGTGGAATTTGCATGTGCTGTGGGGGCTTTTGTGGCATCACAAAAAGGGGCTGTTCCAAATTATTCAGAAAGTAACATCAATAATTTTTTGAATAAAAAAGAAGAAGATTAAAAAATGTGCATGTTTTTTGTAACAAACCGTGAAGTTCAGAGTCTGGTAATAACAACAGAAAAAGCAGAAAGCAATATAATTTAGTTTGCCATGAAACCGATGTAAACGGGAATACGCTCCGGATACATATCCGTGGCCTGCGTGATCTCAGAAACAGGTTGCCCATGGAAATTTTTATTACTGTCCCTTTTGTTGAAGGGATAAAGCAAAGTGGATCGGGTAATATATTTCATGAAAATTGAGTAAATTGCGCTGTATTTAAGAATAACTTCCATGAAACGAAATTTGGCAATAGCGGTTTTTTTACTTTTCTCCGGTTTGCTTTTTGGCCAGGGATTTAACCAGGCTGTTGGCATACGCGGAGGTATTTTTAACCCCGGGATAGAATACCGTTATTATCTCAACGATACACAATCTTTAAAAGCATTGCTTGGCAACCGGTATGCGGATGATTTGCGTGGTTTGCAACTTCACGCTTTAACCGAGTTTTACGAGTACGATCTGTTTGACTTCTCGTACCAACTTGTTGTTTATTATGGGTTTGGGGTGCATGCAGGCTACGAAAGCTGGGATGTGCTAAGAACCAGCAACAACGCAAGCTGGTACGATACAAAAACAGCTTTTGTAACCGGTGTGGATGGTTTGGTGGGAGTAGAATATCTTTTTTATGATTTTCCGGTTACTGCAGGATTGGAAATAAAACCTTACATCGATGTTTTTGGAAAGAGGGGCATTGGCATCCAGGTTTTCGATATCGCTTTTACAATCAAATATCTTTTTTAGCATAGTTTTCGACCCAATAATTTTGGGGGTTGTGCGCAGGTTTTGAGCATTGTGAAATTAAAAAAACCGTGGTTTACATTATGCTGAACCACGGTTTTTTTTAACTTTGACTTTATGGTTTAATAGAAATCTACATATTCAGCATTTTTCAAAAATTCAAGGCTTTTTTCAACGCTCACAATCGGTTCAAAGTTGTACTCTTCCACTTCCACAATTCCATACTTGGCACCTGATTTTTCGCGTTTGGCAAAAATACGTTCGAAATCGATTTCGCCACTGGCACCAACTTCTTCTTTATCTTTTATGTGCCAAAGTTCAAATCTTCCGGGGTATTTGTCAAAATAGGCAACCGGATCTTTTCCGCCCTCAATAATCCAGTATAAATCAAGCTGGAACATCACTTTTTCAGGGTCGGTCAATTCAAGCATCCAGTCGTAAACCGGCTTGCCTTCAAGTTCGGTTGTAAACTCGTTGGCGTGGTTGTGGTAACCAAAACGAATGCCTTTTTGGTTGCATTTTTCACCCACTGCATTAAAGTATTCGCAATAGCGTTTTAACCCGTCGAGGCTTTCGTAACCTGTGCTGTCCATCCAGGGTTGTACAATCCATTTCACCCCGGCTTCGGCATGGGCATCAATGCACTCATCCCACCAGGCCATTGTTTCATCCCAGTTTTCTTCAGTTGGAACATCCTGTCCGGTATGGGAACCCAGAAACTGCAGTCCGTTGGTTTCGCAAACTTCTTTGAATTCGGCTGGCGACATGCCGTAAAACTTACCATCGCCATAACCTGCGGCTTCCACAAATTTGTAGCCCATTTCGCCCACTTTGGCTACTGTTGCTTTGGCATCCTCATTCATGTCCTGGCGTACAGAGTATAGCTGCAAGCCAATGAATTTTTCCTCTCGCTGAGTGGAACAGGCACTGAAAACCTGTGTGATAAGCGCTGCAATTCCTGCAACGAATAAGAACCTGATTACTCCTTTTTTCATCATCTTTTTTAGATTTTTATGGTTTATTAAAATTTTGATTCAAATTTATTTAAATCTTTCTTTTATATGAACAGATTAGAAGAAGTTTTTTGGATTTGTGTGGTATGCCCGGGTTCTATTTATTCTTTTGGGAAGAATGTAACCCGGTGACAAGAAAAATAGTTATAACTTTGAGCGTATTTACTTGCTGATTATGGATACAACTGAGATTTTAATTAAAATCCGCAAAATTGTTCGGTCAATAAACCTGGAATCGAAAAAGATTCAAAAAGAGCATGGCGTGAGCATTCCACAGGTTTTATGCCTTCAGTTTTTGCGCAATTCAACTAATTACCAGGCCGGACAGGGAGAGATTCGTAAATTTTTAAACCTCAATTCAAGTACGGCAAGCGGCATTATCAACCGGCTCGAAACCAAAGGACTGGTTGCAAGGCTGCCTAAAAGGGGCGATAAACGTACGGTTACAATTGCCCTCACTTCTAAAGGCGATCAGTTAATGCAGGAAATTCCCTCGTTGCTTCACGAGCAATTGACTGAGAAACTGGAAAATCTGGACGATTCAACACTTAAAAACATCCAGACGAGCCTTGAACTGCTGGAAAAGCTTCTGGAACTTGATCACATGGAAGCCTCTCCGCTTATTGCCAACGATGATTTTACCGATGCAGGCCTTAGCAATTAAGCATTTGGTGAAAATGAAAATGATTTCTGTAAAAACAAATTCAAATTAATTCAATGTTAAACAAGGCTTATGTTAAGTTGTTCGTAGTTTGTTTAATTGGTTGTTAACAAGCTGTTTGATTGAGTTCTGTTGCATTTGAGTGTTAAGGTCACGTTGGCTGTATTAAATAATTTAACTATTTTTGTTCGCATAGAAACAATTATAAAAGAAATGGAAATATTTAATGACGCGCAACAAGAAATTGCCCGGAAGATAAAACCTGAAAGTAACATCTCGAACTGGAAGGATTGGAAATGGCAATTAAAGAATTCTGTTAAATCAATTGACACCTTTGAATTACTTACGGGTGTCAAATTTCCTGAGGAACAGAAAAGTCAGCTAAAAAAAACACTTGATCGTTTTCCTTTGTCAATAACACCTTACTATCTCTCGTTAATTGACACTGAAAATTATGAAAACGACCCGGTATTTAAGCAGTCTTTTGCCAATGTAAATGAATTAACTGTTCTGAAAACAGATATGAAAGATCCGCTTTCGGAAGATACCGACAGTCCCGTGGAAGGAATCACCCATCGTTATCCCGACAGGGTGCTTTTTCATGTGAGCAATGTTTGCTCCATGTACTGCCGCCACTGCACGCGTAAACGGAAAGTGGGCGACGTTGATTCCATTCCCAGCAAAGGCCAGCTTAAAAAAGGAATTGAATACATTAAAAATACACCGCAGGTACGCGATGTACTACTTTCGGGCGGTGACCCGCTGATGTTGCCAGACAGCTACCTCGACTGGCTGCTTTCCGAAATTACCGCAATTCCGCATGTTGAAGTGGTACGGTTGGGTACCCGGATGCCGGTTGTTTTGCCCTACCGCATTACCGAAGATTTGATAAAAGTGCTGAAAAAGTACCAGCCACTTTGGATTAATACACATTTCAATCATCCCAGGGAAATTACTACATCGTCGCGCGAGGCACTGGCAATGCTTGCCGATGCCGGTTTCCCGCTGGGTAACCAGTCGGTATTGCTGGCCGATGTAAACGACTGTCCGCGAATTATGAAGAAACTGGTACACAAACTGGTTCAAAACCGCGTGCGTCCGTATTATATGTACCAGTGTGATCTATCCGAAGGGTTGGCGCATTTCCGCACACCAGTTGGAAAAGGGATTGAAATTATGGAAAGCCTGATTGGGCATACTTCAGGTTTTGCCGTTCCTACTTATGTGATTGACGCACCCGGTGGCGGCGGGAAAATACCAATTATGCCTACTTACATTATCTCGTGGTCAACCAATAAGGTGGTGCTTCGTAATTACGAAGGAATTATTACAACCTACCAGGAACCCGAAAGTTATGAGGCCAAATTTTGCGACCGGAACTGTGAAGAATGCAACCTCGATTTAAACCTGGATGAAGAGCCCGATGAAGTAGAAAAATCAATTGGTATTGAAAAGTTACTGGCTGATTACGATGCTACAATTTCTTTAATCCCGGATAATAACGAACGTCATAACAGGAGGGAAAACGGGAATGGAAGATAAATTTGAAAAAATTGGTGAATCATTAATACAGCACGGTAAATTCAATAACCGGATTTACTTAATGAAAACTACTCCCAAGGGAACTTCGCGAATCATATCCAAAATGGATAAACTTGCCGAAAAAAACAGGTACACAAAAATAACTGCTAAAATTTATGCCGATTCTTTTCCCCGGTTTCTTCTTGCCGGTTACAGGGTAGAAGCATACATCCCTGGCTATTTCAACGGCGAATACGACTGCATGTATGTTTCAAAATTTACCGATGAGAAAAGAAAAAAACTACCTGTAATTGAGATGAAACGCTTCAGGGAGTTGCTTCGCGAAAACCCAACCAACGGAAAAACTCAACCGGTTGAATTGCCCAAAAAGGAGTTTGTGCCAGGCAGCCTGGACGAAAACGATGCAGAGGCAATTACAGAGGTTTTTAAACGGGTATTTGAAACCTACCCATTTCCGGTTCACAATGCAGAATATATTAAAAGCACCATGCAAAATAATTCAGCACAGTATTTCGGCATTTGGGACGAAGGTAAACTCATTGGAATTTCCACTGCAGAAACTGACTGGAATTACAAAAATGCCGAAATGACCGACTTTGCCGTTTTACCCGAATACAGGGGACAAAAACTGGCCTTCAGATTGTTGGAGTATATGGAAAAAGAGATAAAAAAGGCCGGAATAAAAACGGCCTACACCGTGGCTCGCCTGAGGGAATTAGGAATGAACAAAACCTTTATGAATGCAGGTTACAAATACACGGGCACTCTTGTGAAAAACACCCATATTGGTGGAAGCATCGAGAGTATGAACATCTTTTATAAAAAATTATAATATATGCATTTAGGAAAACTGTGTAAGTATGCATCAGTATGTACAGTATATCAGAATGAAAATGAAGAAATAGAAAAGCCAATTTTTCTTGTCAGGAATGTATTTTGCAACAGGGGAGCCAAAGGATGGCAAAATTGCAAACGTTTTCTGGCATACGAAGAAGGGAAAACCGTGGACGACAGCATGACCCCCTACGGATGAAAAAATAAACGTTAATTTCTTTATGGCGAGAATTAAAGATAAAACAGAAAAGAAAATTGTTCAATTTTTAGATGAGAATGGGCCCAGTTTTTTGGGCGAAGTGGTGAAGGAACTGAAACTGTCTTATTCGAAAGGGCTGGAACACGTAACACAACTGCTTTCAAAAGGCATCATAAAACACTCTGATCCGCCCTTACAGTACGAACTGAATTCAGGGCCAAAATAATTCAATGCACTGGATTGACTATTCAATATTTGGGGTTTACCTGGCTGCAATGTTGGGCATTGGTTTTTACTTTATGCGTAAAAACAAGTCGGCCGATGATTATTTTGTCGGTGGGCGAAAAATGAGTGCTTTTCATATTGGCTTGTCGGTTGTGGCAACCGATGTGGGTGGTGGCTTTTCCATTGGTTTGGGCGGACTGGGTTTTGTTATGGGGCTTTCCGGCTCCTGGCTGCTTTTTACCGGGCTTATTGGTGCCTGGCTCAGTGCAGTTTTGCTCATTCCAAAAGTTTCCAAATTAGCCACGAAACATAATTTTTTATCCTTCCCGCAATTTCTTGAAAACTTATTTAACGGGCGTGTTGCCCTGATTGCCGGATTAATTTCGGCTATTGGCTACCTGGGGTTTACAAGTTCCCAGATATTAGCAGGTGCCAAGCTGGCTTCGGCAACTTTTCCAAATATTTCTTTGCAAACCGCACTCATTCTAATGGGAATAATCGCTGTGGTTTATACCTCAATTGGAGGCATTAAGGCTGTGATTTATACAGATACTTTCCAGTGGCTTTTGCTTTTAACGGGATTGGTTTTTGTCGCCCTGCCGGTGGCTTATTTCGGAATTGGCGGTTACGAAACTTTGCAAAATACGTTACCCGATAGTTTTTTCGATTTAACGGCTGTTTCGTGGCAGCAAATTGTGAACTGGTTTATCACTATCGTTCCTATTTGGTTTATCGGGATGACGCTTTATCAGCGAATTTATGCTGCAGGAAACAAAAAAACTGCCCAGCGGGCCTGGTTTGTTGCCGGGTTATTCGAATATCCTGTTATGGCATTTACCGGTGTTTTTTTAGGGATGTTCGCCAAGGCAGCATTCGAAGACGGTATAATTGGTGCAGGAATTGAAGGTACAATGGACCCGGAAATGGGATTACCCATCCTGCTGCGGACAATTTTGCCGGTTGGCTTAACAGGGCTCATTTTATCGGCTTACTTTTCTGCGATTATGTCAACGTCCGATAGTTGCCTGATGGCATCGTCAGGTAACCTGATTACCGATATATTTAAAAAACATAAATCCGGAAAAATAATGTTGCTTTCACAGGTAACTACGCTTATTCTTGGAGCAATAGCTATTCTTGTAGCCTGGAAAGTTCCCAACGTGCTCGATCTCATGTTGCATTCCTATTCGTTTATGGTGTCGGGATTGTTCATCCCGGTTTTAGCGGGTATTTTCATGAAGAAGAAAAGTGCAAACGGGGCATTCTGGTCAATGATTATCGGGGGATCGGTTACCCTGTCGTTGATTTTGAGCGGGATGGAACTGCCATTGGGATTAGATGCCAATTTTTACGGAATTATCCTTGCAGCACTCACTTACGCGCTGTTTCATTTCCTTGAAAAACCCGGTGATACTCCAGTTGTTGCATCTTCCAAAGTCTGACAGAAAAAATTAATTTTGTGCCATTGAAAAATGGTATGAAATGATGATGAATAATAACATTCTAAAATGCACAAACGAGAATGGTTAAAATTCATCGTGAGTAATATCTGTTACCACCAAAAATGAAAAAAGTGGAATACAAAACACCTGATGAGCTGAAACTGCTGACGGAAAGAAAACGACGGGAGACGCAACAGCTTCTAAAAAAGTTGAAAAAACTGAAGCCGAAAATACTCGACGAAACGGTTCACAGTTTGCACGATGAAGCCTTTTCAACTTTTGACTGCCTCGATTGTGCCAACTGCTGCAAAACCATTGGGCCGCGACTGATTGAGAAAGACATAGACCGGCTGGCCAAACATTTCAAAATGAAACCGTCGGCTTTTATTCAACAATACGTGAAAACCGACGAGGACGGCGATTATGTTTTTAAAGAACATCCCTGCCCGTTTTTACTGCCCGACAATTACTGCATGGTTTACGAAAGCCGCCCCAAAGCCTGCCGCGACTATCCGCACACCGACAGAAACCGATTTCATCAAATACTAAAGCTATCACATAAAAATTGCGAAACTTGCCCGGTAGTATTTGACATTTTTGAAAAGTTAAGGAAAGATCATTATTAGATTTTTCAGAAAAACTAT